>JAHQVY010000061.1 GCA_019634095.1 Cellvibrionaceae bacterium | reverse complement strand
GTCTGCACTAGCCTCTAAATTGTATTTAAATGCCTGATTGCCGCGATTAAATATTTCTATCCAGCGAGACACTTTGCCAGTTTGCGTAAAACGTAATTCGTAATTTGCCGTTTCCGGCCAAGCGCGCTCCACTCCCTCTACGGCAATCCCGGCTTCCGCGTAATCGCCCGGCTTGTACTCATAGATTACCGGCATTTGATCGCCACCGGGATTGTTCCAATTGCGGTAGCCAATATGGCTCTGATTCATTAAACCATTCCACTTACCCCCATTTATACTGTGGTACTGTTGCTTGAGTTGAGCATCCTGAAGAAAAAGCTGTCGCACCTTGGCACCGTATTTATTTGCATCGGCCCGCCCCTGTTGCGCATACAAGCGATTCATTGCAGAGGCAATATACATTTGTGTAAGAGTGGCGCTCGCTTTTACAGGATGTAACACCAACTGAAAGAAAGCGTTTTTGCTTTCTTCGGGAATTTTCTGGTACAGCTGACTAGCGCCATCCACCATGGTTTGCAACTCTAGCTCTATTCGCTGCGCTTCATTGTAATTTAACAGGCTATATGTTGTCTGATCCTGGAGCTCTGGCTTGCGACGTCCATTGTGGCGAGTATACGCAGCAATGAGTTCTGCAATCTCGGTCGCATGTTCTGCACCAAACTCACGTTCAGCCCAAATCACACCATAATCTTTAAGATTTTTACGCACCCAGCGTTTTGGTTGCCAAGCCATACGTAGGAAAAACTCGGTGGGAACTTCCATTGGCTTGAGATCGCCTACATTAACAATCCATATTTTTGTAGCCTTATATTTCCAAGCTAGGTACATTTGCTCCCATATTTTTGCAATCGGCGTCGTATTTATCCATCGATAAGAGCGCGGCCCGCCGACGTAGTCAAAATGGTAGTAAACACCGGCACCACCGGAACGACTGCGCTCTTCTTCAGTGGGCAAGCGACGAATATTGCCCCAATTGTCGTCGGACCAAAGCAGCGTCACATCATCGGGAACACGCATACCTTTCTCGTAAAACGACTGCACCTCTTTGTACAAAGACCAAACTTGGGGTACCCGCGATAACTCGCGATCGCTAAATGTTTTAGTGAGTATTTGTCTTTGATCGGCAATAACACTCTCCAGCAAACCAATATTTTCGCCTTCACTCATTGGCGTGTCTTCCTGGCCGCGCATCCCCAAGGTGTAAACACTCTCATACGGCCGGTTGCGCTTAGCGCCTTTCTCCCAAAACTTATAAATTTTATCGCGGTTGGTGGAATATTCCCAAGGCCCCTTGCCGTAGCGGTTCCACTCTTTGCCTGCACGCATCATCGGTTCGTGATGAGACGTACTCATAACAATGCCGTATTCGTCGGCCAGCATCATGTTTTTTTTGTCATCGTCCGCGAAAGCGCTATCCCACATTGCAGGCCATAGAAAGTTGGCTTTTAAACGCAAAAGCAACTCAAATACATTCACATAAAATTTATGATTAAAACCGCCAAAATTCTCCTCGGCCCAAGAACTGAGCGCCGGCGCCTCGTCGTTTAGAAAAATTCCCCGATACTTAACTAGCGGTGCATCTTGCACCACTGTCGTTTTTAGAATGTAAATATTTTCCTTTTTTTTCACAGGTACATCCGCCCAAAAATACCACGGGGACACCCCTATTTGCTCCGATATATCGTAGATACCAAAGGTGGTGCCGCGCCTGTCTGCACCCGCAATTACCAAGCCCTTGGGAATACCGGGGATGGGGTTGTCGACCACTTGAATATGATACCCCTCCCACTTATCTTGAATCTTTTCGACATCGATTTTTCTATCGGCAACCAGCTTATCAATGACCGGGCTGGAGCCTATGGTTCCAGCAAATACAACATTACCCCGTAATTGGCTCAACTTGGTTGCTAATTTTGGAGCGCGGCCACTGACTCTGCGGATATCTTTTTGCAAATTTTCGAGCGCACGCAAAACGCCTTTGTGATCTAGACTTGACACATACAAAGTCGCCAGTTTTTCACTACTTACCAGGGGAAAGTGTTCTCCTTTCTCATCTTCTTCAACCACGTAACTTGGATCACCCAACGCGCTTACCCGAGCACTACCAACCAGTAGTGTAAACAAAAACAAAAAAAGAACTAGACGTTGAAATAGCATTTTGAGAGCCTTGAGTAGCAGTGTATTTGGTTGGATATTAAGAATGCAGTTGACTCTTTGTACAGCAGTTTAGATGATTGGATTCGGCAGCGTGATTTATGCTAAAAATCTAAACGCTGCATGGGGCGCCGCAATATTGAGCGATAACGCCCGCAACTAACCACGTTGACTAGTTTGTCCCGTAAGCATTTTGCGCGAATGTTAATTCACAGGTGAATGATAAAATCACTGGTAAGTGTAATCTGTTAAACCTATTTTGCACAACATACATTATATTATTACAAAACTAAAGCGCAAAGCTATTGTTAGTCTTGGCTCAGGTGTGCAAAACCCGATACTGTATACCTCGCAACAAAAAAAACATGTCCCCCTCTATTCCACCATGGAACCATTGCCGCATAAACTAAATATTCGCTTAGACCTACCGCTTTAAAAAACGCAGCTTAAACCAACGAACCTCCCTAGAAAGCGAAAATTTAGTCAGCAGCTTCAGCATATCGCTAATATACGCCTTTAATATACCCAACATGCTGTGCCTGGGCACAATGCCGAAATTTTGGTTAGACGATGAAACAGCCGACTCTGGTAGTTTGTGTGGCAAGCGCAGGGTAAAAACACTTTGCATTAACAGCACCAGGATTCGCGTGTAGTGTCTCTCTTGCGAGTCTCGCAGCTTTTCTGCGACATAGTGAATCGTTTTATCACGTGCGGCAGCATAGCGTTGGCTCTCGGTGGTATCGGCGCTTAGCATGGCGGCACAATTATAAATTGTCGCCTTGCGAATATCTTGCGCACACCAGGTATCATTTGGAAATTCCAACACCTCAGGTCTATCTAAATAAAATACCTCGTGCTCCAACATCCATGCTGCAAAATGCATAAGGCAGGCCTTCGCATAGAAAAAGTCGGCATCGTATTGAGTTAGTGAATGTTTCAGTAAAATAAAGCGCGCCACCGCTTGCAAAAAAACCGTATAAAACCATGCATTTTCCACATCCAAAAGCTCTCGTTGCACCAAGTCCTCACCGGGGTGGCAGGTATTGCGAATTACGTACGCTGCCTCCTTAAGGAGTGCTTCGCGATTGTTCACCTCGTAACAGTCCATTAAAGCAACTAAAAAATTACCGATGCCTCGATCGAGAGGATAACGAAAACCCGGGGCTTTAATACCGATATTACTCATGCCAGAGGCTTTAATATCCACAGTTAATAAACGAAAACTGCGATCGAGTAGGCTTTCACTGCCGTTGTAAAAACACCGAATCCAGTGACAGAGTTGTTCAACTTTCGCAGCGGCATTTTCGTCGCCAAATAAACGGTATTGAAGCATCAAACCCGTGGAATAGCAGTGCTGCCCTCCGGGGCCTCCCCCCGCTGAAAAATTTTCATACACTGCGGAATGGTATTTTGAATACGAGCGATGAGTGCTGGTTTCCATCTTCAAATAATGATTGGTATGCCAGAACAGGCCGCCGTTATACTCCGCTTTATCTTTTTTGGTATCGTAAATATCGATATCTTGAATATGCTGGTTTAAAGATTGAAACAAGTCCAGCCAGCGGCTATCGGCACTGTTTAAATACTGTAAGGTCATACCCATTAATGGGTCATATTGGTTGTTGTACACCGAGACAAAATACGGTTCTTTGGCCAAACCATGAGTCTCATGATCGGCATATAGATCACCGTAATTTCTCCAGCCGTACATATCGATGCGTTCGCGCTTCTCACTGAAAGGAAACGCACCCTCTAAACCATTATTAATAAGTGGCGTCAATTCGCGGGGTGCTTGTGCAAAAGCCAGATGCGGTAAACAAGCACATTGATCGATATAGTCGGTGCTAACGACCGCTTCACCAGAAAATTTCTTGGCTAACAGATCGGGTACTTCAGCTTGGCCAGTAAAACCGGCCAAGTGAAAATGCCATGTTTTCGATTCGCCGCCTTGCAATTCAGTTTGCTCAGAAAACAGTCCCCAATGTGCTACACCTTGTTTCACATTAAGCTGTGCAGGGAAATTTTGCCAAAAGTGCAAGAGCTCAATAGCGCAGCCTCCGGCATCAGCTAAAAAAGCTAATTGTGGTTGCGCACGATCACCGCTGACCAAAGCATGCTCGCTGTGATGCAAAGTGAATCCATTGCTGGTAACTGCTGGCGTTCGGTCAGCTTTTATATGTATGGGACTCTGCCAGTGCTCGCCGCCACTGGCTGTTTGTACAAGCTTGAACTCTGTGCCGGGCTGGTGAATCGCGCCGACAGCGCAATCGATAACTTTGGCGACTTGGCTAGCGGCACTTTGGCAATGCACGGAAAAATCGAAACTGTCGATAAAAACAGAACCCGCATCGCCGAGGTCCCAACAGCCCCCTGGATGCAGCGCGGCTTCGGGGTTATGAATACGTACGCTCAACACGCTTTGCTGGCTGAGCGTACACGTTTTAATGCGGCAACTGAAATTTAGCCGCAACTTGCCCCACACAAATTGCCCGCGAACAGTTACACAGTCGAAATACCCGGTATTCGTGGATTCTATGGATAACTGTTGCAGACCAGCGACACCGTCTTTCTTAGCCAATTTTAAAGAGGCCGAAAGTTCCAGCGGCGAGCCAAACTGCGGTAGGTTGAATTTAGCAAAAATTTCGGTCTCAGTGTGGTGGACCAAATTTACGACCGCCTCGCCGGCGGGATCACTTGTGACAGCTTCGAAACTTGTCAGCTCTTGCTCAATAGCTAGATCTAAGAAACCATCGCTCTCAACAATCGCTTCACACCACAGCCAGCGCAAAGAGCCATCGGGCCAGCGCCCGCGCTCTTGAAATCGTGTGTTTAACACCTCACCATTTTTTTGAAGTAACTTCAGCTGAAAAGGCACATGGCATACTCCACGCGCCAAAGGTAAACCAAAACCCAGACATTGCTTAAGCTGAATACCTCGCAGCTGCAACACGTCTTTAGCAACTATTTCCACATTGATTCCTGTTAGCGAATTAGGAAGCCGGCACCTTCCTGTGGCGCAACAGATTCCATAACCAATCGCGAATAGTGTTTATGTTTATCGCACGGGTGATCGCTTCGGAAAAAAGCGCGATACCAAAAAATATGACTAGTATCCACAAAAGCCGCCCAGCGTCGCCATAACCAAATAAACTGTAAAAATCTTGAGTAAAGGCATAAATGACCGGCATATGAATAATAAAAATGAGTAGGGTGTTCCGCGCGATAAGGGAAACCCATTTTGAAACAAATAAACGCCTCGCAAGTTGAAATGCCAACCAGGTGTTTACCAAGTAAATCGACGAAATAACCATAGACTTGAGCAAAATTGCCAAATGGCCTTGATAGTCAGGCAGATTTCGAAAGGGGAAATCGTTGTCTAGATTGAGTGGATTTAGAGCATACGCCCACAGTAACAACCCCAATAACCAAGCCGCGGCCACCAAACCGGTAGCCCGGCTGAAACCACAATCACCTTGTTTTGCCAGGCAATAGCCCAACAAAAACACGCCGAGCCAATTGGGAAGTAACATATAGGCGATAAAATCTTTATTGGCGGCAATCAACAATGCTCGCACCACCACTTCACATACAATAGCCGCCAAAAACCACCATTTGTTGAATGATATATGGCGCAGCAAAACAGCCCACAACAGCAAAACGTGAAAATAGGTGCCGATATACCATGTGGAAGGATTCGCTGGAAAGTAATTGAGAAGCACATTGGCACCGAAGGCAAACGGCAGATAATTACTCTCATTGAGATCGTTCGCAGTAAACCAACTAATCACACTAACCACTAGCGCAATACCAACACCATAAAAGTAAATCGGGAATAAACGCTTGTAAACAACCTGCAGCCAATCGCTCGATGTTTCGTTCGCCAAACCCCAGCCCATAATAAAAATGAAAAATGCCACACCCAGCTGTTTAGTGTAAATGGGTTGGGTAAACTGGTTAAACAAGTGCTCATGGCTACCAATAACATGTCCGAAAACAATCAGAAACATGCCGATAACCTTCATCCAATCAATAAAAGCTTGCCGTTGGGAGTGTGCCATTTTAAGAGAAACCTGGAGCAATAAAAATCAAAGTTACGACTGCGAGCATTTGTGGGTAGCCCGCAAATCATTGCTGTGGAACAAAGCTGCGAAAGTTTTTTTGCCGCTGTCTTGGCAGCGAAATGCGCACACCAAGCCAAACAAAGCGAAGTCCAGTGCATTCTGCCGGCCAGACAACAAGAGCACACGGTTAAGGTAGAGCGTATAACTTGGGCAGAAGAACTGGTGGATTATTCAGCCTCGTCCGATTGCACGAGCTTTTTAACAAAGCGGGCGGGATTTCCCGCCATCAATACCCTGGGTTTTGTCTGATTAGTAACAACCGCACCCGCGCTGATCATACATCCCTCGGCGACGTTGGCAATAATAATCGCGCCCTCGCCCACCCACACATTACGCTCAATTTTAATCATTTCTAATTGTTCGTGAGAATAGGAGCTCCAGGTTCCGTCTGGATCGAGGGTGTGTAAACCGGTACCGCTAATAATACTGGTTCGCGAGCCAATTAAACTGTTTTCTTCTATATGCGCCGAACCAATTAAAGCGTATTTGCCAATATAGACATGATCCTTAATGATTGCTTGACGATGGGAAAAGATTGTGCCGAAACCAATATAGCAATGATCAGAACATTGATCTAACGTAAGGCAGTAAAAAGCTCGCCGCATAAACATACCCGGAGCGCCGGGCAACAGTGCAACAAGTTGAGCACAAAAACCAAATACCGTTTCGGCATGGGAAGGTAACAGCCATTGCTCGAGTCGCGTGGGTAACGCCAGGGGCAGCACCAGTATTTTGCAAACAATGTTAAGCGTATTCTTTATTAGCAACTTCATATTCAATTATCTCAATGACACAACGTCGCTATATAACTTCCCTGCGCATTCTTTTAAAACGCTGATTAAAGGTTTCATCTTCAGTAATAATAACTTTGCTGGGCACTTTGTAAGATGCAAGTTTATCTTTGCAGTGTTTCAGCATGCGAACTTTTAGCTCCTTTAAACGCTCATCTGTTGTCAGCTTAAACTTGGCGCACACAATTTTTCCGGTAATGTTGTGATCCACTCCATAGACCACAACGTCCTCCACCCCGTCCATATCGAGCAGACAACTTTCCACTTCAGCTGGAAAAACTTTTAAACCACCCACGTTAATAATTTCACTTGCGCGCCCCATAATGCGAAGCCAGTCGCCATCTTGCTCTACCAAATCACCAGTATCCAAATAACCTTCTTCGTCGAATGGATCTGGCGCATTGAGGTAGCCCAGCATCCCAGAATCCGCTTTAATCCTCAAGGTACCATCGACAATCTTAATATTAAATTCATCGCCGCCAACTTTCATCCATAAGGAGTCGGAGGACTTGGACTTGGAGCGCAAAATACCCACTTCGGACAAACCATAAGTTTGCTGCAGTGTTGCCTCCGGCAGCACTGCATTGAGTCGTAAGAGAGTACTCTCTTGCATCGGTTCGGTGCCGTAGGTAATCAATTTTAAGGATGACAAATCGTAGCGTTCATACGCTTTGGCAAGTAGCAGCAAGTTGAGGAAGGTTGGTGAAGTTGGCAGAACTTCGGCTTGGAACTGTTCAACGGCGGCACAGACTCTGTCTGGCGTTCGCGCATCGGAAACAATAGTGGTACCTTTGTTGGCGAGTGAGTACAGCAGCGAATTGACCCCGCCAATATGATCTAGCTGAAGAAAAATCAGCATGCGCAGCGCTTTGCGAGGCTGCTTAAATTTTTCCATGAGCTTTTCGAGGTTTTGTACGATCGCCTTACTCTTCCCCGTGGACCCAGAGGAAAACAAAATGAGGCCAGGATGCCCCAAATCGCGCAAATTTTGATACAACGCATGATCCGCAGACCGACCGGTTTTCACCAGTGACAATTGCTCGTTATCGACCTCAATATCGTATTCGCTTTGCGCGATTTCTCTAAATTCTTCGAACTGATGACTAGAGTCTTGCGACAATGGCACCGCGATATTGCGATTTCTTGCCAAGGCCATAAGCAGCGCGATGGAACCTGGCGAATAATCGCCACTAAAAGAAACCACAGCTCCGGGCTCAATAACCTTTTCTTTTAGCCAACTGTTGTAGCGCTGCATGAGCTGCAACAGTTGATCGTAATTTAAGCGAAAATACGAGGAAACCACAGCTTCATGCTCGGGAGATTGGCGGAGCGCGTCCATGAAATAATCTATCATCATGATATGCCACCTAAATACAGTATTTGTCCAGAAATAAAATCACTCTCGGGCTTGAGATAAAAATCAATAACGTTTAACACATCTGCAGGCTGAGCCATTTTTTTAATGGCCTGCCTATCGATAAGTGCCGCAATTTTATGTTGCGGCACCGCTTTAATAAGTGCTGTATCAATCGGTGAAGGGCCGATCGCATTGCAAGTCACACCAAAGCTAGCAAACTCCTTAGCCACCACTTTAGTCAGGGTTTCCACGGCACTCTTACTCGCGGCATATATAGATTCCCCCTCAAGTTGCAAGGGCACAGCAACGGTGGTGAAATTAACAATGCGCGCATGTTCTGACTTTTTCAACATGCCCAGGGCCTTTTGACAGCACATGTAAGTGCCTTGGACATTGATATCGAATATTTTTTTAAAGGTTTTCGCGGGTGTTAAGGCAAAAGCATTCATACTGGCAACACCGGCATTATTTACCAAGGCATCCAGCACCTTGGTGTGTTTCCTAAGCGCGAAGAAAAAGCTCGCTACGCTCTCGTCGCAACCGATATCAACTTCGAAATGGCAATAGTTTTCATGCCGCAAATCGGATTGCCCACGAGAACAACCGTATACTTTATCCCCCAGAGACAAATAGTGCTCAGCCAGGGCAAGTCCCAAGCCGCGGCTCGTGCCGGTAATCAGAATATGCCTTGCCGTCATGATGAAAGCTCTTGCAACAGTTCTTCGATGTAGCTTTTTAAACTACCGATGGAGCGAAATGGGCTGCGAGATTGAGACATAGCGCGCTCGTCGCTCAAAGCAATTTCGCAACCTTCGTCCATCAGGGATTCTTCGATACTGATTAGCAATCCGACAAGCTCCATCGAATCGAGCACGCCGTCGCTGCCAAACAGCGAAGTTTCTGTAGACAGGGAGATTTGCTTATCGTCGTCGCGGGCGTGATTTGCCACGGCTATGGCGTCGTATATGGTTTGCAGAATATCAATGTTTTGCATTGAACCTCCTTGGAATAATTCAGGAACATTGTAAAAGTATGGGCATAAAAAAAGGCACAATTAGTGAGCTTGTGCACTGTACTAACGGGCAAGCTAGAACCGATGCCCAGCGTTTCAAACCTGCTGTTAACTTGATACCTAAATGTCCTCACTTACACGCGTTCTGGTCACAAATGCAACAGGCACTGCCCTTTCTTTCACCATTTGGCTAGCAAAAAGCGATTAACCGCAATAATTTGCTGCGCTGCGCCACACTCGACCGTTTGCCAGCAAAAGCCTTGCTAGATCACCTTGCGCCACAGCAAACGTTGCAAAAGTTTGCCTCGCGTGGCAAAGCTCTGCTGATAAAGCAGAGCTTCATACCCTAGCCGATGCGTTCGTTTCTCGACCACAAACGTCGGCCACAAACGCGACAGCGATGCGCTCGGCTTGCGCTTTTTCAGTCACCAGACGCATCCAGCCAGCTGCAGTACCCGTAAATACCCACAAGCCATAGCTTTCAACCAGGTGTAAACATCGAAGCCGAAAAACCCATTGCAACGCCGCACTGGAGAAAAAGTCCACCGCTCAATGGCGTTCGCAAAACCGTGCTATCGTGATAAAAAGATGACAATTTTGCAATGAAAAACGGATAAAACCCAATAATAATAGTGATGCAGTTCGACGACAGCTTTAAACATGGTTGACAACCCGCGCACGCCAAGGCGCTAAAAACCCAACAAAGGTAGTACACATGTTATTTTTACCCTCATCAGTGCGCAGTAACCTTAAGGATAACGATGTCACGCCGGAAAGCTTGTTTTATTCGCGGCGAAAATTCATAAAAAGCGCAGGTTTACTGGGGTCTGCTCTTATCTATAGCCGCAATAGCT
>JAHQVY010000060.1 GCA_019634095.1 Cellvibrionaceae bacterium | reverse complement strand
GCGTAATTAGAGTCATAAATATACAATATTGGTTATCACAGATTTCAGTAAAATATTTTCCGGTAATAAGCAGCCTAGTCGTTCGGCGGTTAAATTCGATGTTTTCTCCATTAAAGTTATTTTAAATACAGACGATAAGTATTAATTAGTCAGTGAATGCGTTCACTACTGTAAGCCCATTAACCTAACAGCACGAGCGTCGTGTTGATTCTCACGCTGTTTTTTTGCAGTTTTTTTATTTTTGCTGCACGAAAATGCTTGTTTGCGAAACGACAAAAACGTGTAGGTTGTCAGTTATCGGCGTCGTTTTATCGGTTTTGACGTGTTTAGCTGCTTAGATGAATTTTCAGTTTGTTTTGCGCTAGCCACAGGTATTAACGGCCTAGGTGATTAAAGGCCTAAATGGCGTTTTTCCATGTCGATGCAAGAAAAAATGAGGTGCTGAATGTGAAACAAAAGCAGAGCAAACCAAAAAACAGTATTTTGGCAATCTTCACCTGGTTCTTAGCATTGGCGGCTGTCTGGTTATTGTGGTCGGGTATATACAAACCCTTGGTGATGGGGTTGGGCGCAGTGTCTTGCGCGTTGACAGTTTTTCTCGCGCAGCGCATTGGTTTTTTTAATGCTCCCACCCCGCTCCACATATTGCGGCGTTTGCCGCTCTATTGGTTACAGCTATTTATTGATGTCATCAAGTCAAATATCGATATTACACGAATTATTCTGCACCCCAAATTACCTATTAGCCCGGTTGAGGTGGAGTTGGTGTCGCAGCCGCAGAGCTCCCTTGGGCAAGTTGTTTTAGGTAACGCTATCACGCTCACCCCCGGAACCCTCACCCTCGACATAAATAGCGGACTTTTGCGGGTGCATTGCCTCACCCATGCGGGCGCTGAAGAATTACTGGCGGGTGACATCAACCGACGCACCGCCGAGCTCACCGAAAAATGAATATGTATACCATTGTATTAATAGCCATTTTAGTGACGATGGTGCTGGCGGTAGTGCGCGCCCTGCGCGGTCCCAGTGTCTATGATCGGGTGTTGGCCGTTAACATGTTTGGCACCAAAACCGTATTGTTTTTATCGGTAGTCGCCTTTCTCAGTGGGCGGCGCGATTTTTTGGATTTAGCACTTACCTACGCGCTAATTAATTTCGTTGGTGTACTCGCCATACTTGTGTTTGTTCAAAGACGTTTCAGTGTAGCGAGCTCGGCGAAATCGGAGGATTAACGTGAATCAAGTACTGGATGTTTTGAGTTGGGTGCTGCTCAGCTGTGGCGGTTTTTTTATTCTCGTGGGGGGGATTGGCGCGCTGCGCATGCCGAGCTTTTACACCCGAATGCACGCCGCTAGTGTTACCGACACTATGGCTTCCTTTTTGGTGATTGGCGGTTTAATTTTGCAAGCGGGGTGGTCATTGGCTACTGTAAAGTTAGTCGCTATTATTTTATTTTTGATGTTGACCAGCCCCACATCGTCTTATGCTGTTGCCAATGCGGCACTGCTTTCTGGGATGAAACCCGATACCAAGTTTAAAGCCAATAAAGGAGGCCGCGAGTCATGACGATTTTATTTGCGGTATTTTTGCTAAGCTTATTGGTAATAATCGCTGTCGCCATAATTCGCGCTGAAAATTTATTTGTTGCGTTGATGTTGACTACGATCTTTAGCCTGTTAATGGCCACCAACTTTTTTATTCTCGACGCCGCTGACGTGGCTCTGACTGAAGCGGCCATTGGCGCGGGTATTACCACGGTAATTTTTCTCGGCGCCTTGGCGCTGACCTCTGAACATGAGAAGCCGTTCGTTGCCGTGCCTTGGTTGGCCCTTCCGGTGGTGGCGGTTACTGCGGCATTGTTAATTTTTGCCTCCTTCGATAATCCAAGGCTCGGCGATCCCGAAGCACCCATACACCAGCACGTGGTTCCCTGGTATTTGGAGCAAACGCCGAAGCTTGTCGATATTCCCAACGTGGTTACCGCAATATTGGGCAGCTTCCGCGCTTTCGATACTCTCGGTGAGGTGTTCGTTATTTTTGCCGCTTGCATTGGCGTATTGTTTTTACTGAGTGCTCGCAAGCCCTCTGAAACTCGCTGCACGGCACCCGCCTCGGTTGGCTTGAGTCAACACCTAATCCCAAAAGTGGCCGGGCGCTTTATTTTGCCTTTTATTATTTTGTTTGGCTTTTACGTGCAATTTCACGGTGACTTTGGGCCGGGAGGCGGTTTTCAGGCAGGGGCAATTGTTGCCACCGGTTTGATTTTATTTGCTTTATTGGAGGGCGAAGAGCGGGCGCTGCGCGCTTTTCCGCGGTGGATAATGATGGCTATGGCAGCGGGCGGTGCCTTGCTCTATGCCTTGGTTGGAGTTGCCGGTATTGCCATGGGCGGAAAGTTCCTCGACTACTCTGTATTGTCTTCAGACCCTATCGCGGGCCAACACTTAGGTATTTTACTGATTGAAGCCGGCGTGGGTATCACGGTTTGTGGTTCGCTGTTACTTATTTTCCATGCCTTTGCGGCCCGTGAGAGTTTTTGATGGAGTTACTGGGATATTACAATTATTGGGTGTTTGCCGTGGTTTTATGTTTGGGCCTTTACACGGTGATAACGCGCAACAATTTAATCAAAAAATTACTTGGCCTGTCGATTTTCCAATCGGCGGTATTTCTGCTGTATATCACCATGGATAAGGTGGACGGCGGCACCGCGCCAATTATTCAAAAAGGCGTTAGCGATCCAATTTTTTCCAATCCTTTGCCTCAAGTTTTAATTCTTACGGCAATTGTCGTGGGTGTATCCACCACGGCCTTGGGCCTGGCGATTGTGGTGCGCATTAAAGAGTCCTATGGCAGCATCGAAGAAGACGATATCTTGGCGCGAGACAGCGAACTGTGAACCTGAACGAACACCTAGCTGCGCTGCAAATTGTGGTGCCACTGTTGGCGGTGCCACTTATTGCGCTGTTGCAACTGCGACGTATGGCTTGGTTGGTGGCAACGCTGACTAGCTTAATGGCCTTTGCCATCGCGGTTGCTATGACCGTAGGGGTGCTAAACGGCCAGGACTATCAATATTTTATGGGCAATTGGCAGCCGCCCTATGGTATCGAGTTGCGCGTCGATGCGCTGAGTGCGCTGCTTTTGTTGGTGATTACCGCTGCTTCCAGCGCGGCTCTATTGGCGAGCTACCATAGCCTAGATACGCAAATTGAGCCCCGGCGGCATGCTCTGTTTTACGCCGCTTGGATACTTGCCCTGGCGGGTTTGAGTGGTATTGCGGTCACTGCCGACGCCTTCAATGTTTTTGTGTTTATGGAGATTTCTTCTCTCGCCAGTTATGTCTTAATGGCCGGAGGGCCAGATCGGCGCGGCCTGCCTGCTGTGTTTAAGTATCTTATTTTGGGCACCATCGGCGCGACGTTTTATTTGATTGGCGTCGGCCTAATTTACATGATGACCGGCACTCTCAATCTCGAAGATATGGCGCAGCGCGTTACGCAAGTTGCGGATCAAAAGCCGGTATTAGCAGCTGCCGGGTTTATCACCGTTGGCTTGGCATTAAAAGCGGCGATGTTTCCGCTGCACCTATGGCTGCCCAATGCGTACACCTACGCGCCCCATGTGGTCACCGCTTTTCTCGCTGCTTGTGCCACCAAAGTGTCGCTGTATGTGCTGTTGCGTTTCGATTTCTTGGTGTTTCAGGACAATCTCGTCAGTCACCCCCTGCGCTTCGCTTCCTTGCTAATGCCCATGGCGATATTCGCTATTTTGATTGCGTCAGCGGTGGCAATGTTTGAGAAAAATATTAAACGCTTGCTGGCTTGGTCTTCGGTGGCGCAAATTGGCTACATTACTTTGGGGGCCAGTTTGGTCACGGTCTCGGGCCTCACCGCCAGCGTGCTGCATATTTTTAACCACGCCCTCGCCAAAGGCAGTTTGTTTCTCGCAGTGGCGTGTTTGGCAATGCGTTTGCCCGGCTTGCAGCTCAGGGATCTCGCCGGCTGCGCGCGCTCAATGCCTTGGACCTTTGCCGCCTTGGTGCTGGGCGGGCTGAGCTTAATCGGTGTGCCGGGCACTGCGGGCTTTATAAGCAAATGGTATTTAATTTCGGCCCTATTGACCCTGGGGGCTGCTGGGGTTGCCTTGGTTGCGGTGATTGTTATCGGCTCGCTGATGGCGGTAGTGTATATTTGGCGCATTGTTGAGCAGGCCTATTTTCAAGCGCCCAGCAACCCAGCTGCACCCGCCGCTGAAGCGCCACTGACGCTGCTGGTGGTCACCTGGGTGGCGGTTCTCGCCAATGTGTATTTTGGCCTGCAGCCGGCGCTGCCGCTGGCGTTGTCGAGCTCCGCCGCCGCTGCGTTAATGGGAGCCACGCCATGAATCCCTCCGATCTAATTCTTGCGGCACTGCTTACACCGCTGGCGGGGGCCCTGGGTATTGCATTGGCGGGGCGTATCAATCACAACTTGCGCGAGGCGGTTACCCTGGTTACTGCAGCCGTACTCGCCTGGGCGGTGTGGAGCTTGTTGCCCGACATCCAAGCCGGTGGGCGGCCAATGCTTAGCGTTAGTGAAGTGCTGCCCGGCATTGCTATTGCCTTCAAGGTCGAACCCCTGGGCATGTTGTTTGCGGCCCTGGCGGCCTCTTTGTGGATTATCAATTCGGTGTATTCCATCGGCTACATGCGGGGCAACAACGAGCAACATCAAACCCGCTTTTACACCTGTTTCGCCATCGCCCTCGCGGCGGCTATGGGCATTGCCTTTGCGGCCAACCTGTTTACTCTATTTTTGTTTTACGAAATTCTTACCCTTTCCACTTATCCCTTGGTGTCTCACAAAGGGGATGAGAAAACCGTGCGCTCCGCCCGCATCTATTTGGGAGTGCTGCTGACCACCTCAATTGGTCTGCTTCTTCCGGCGATAGTGTGGACTTACTTCGTTGCGGGAACCGGCGACTTCACCCCCGGTGGTATTGTGCGGGGTAAACTGCAGGGCCCCGAGGTGGGCTTGCTGTTGGGCTTGTTTGTTTTTGGCGTGGGCAAGGCGGCGGTGATGCCGGTGCACCGCTGGCTGCCGGCGGCTATGGTGGCGCCCACCCCCGTGAGTGCCCTGCTGCATGCGGTGGCGGTGGTAAAGGCCGGAGTGTTCAGTATCACCAAAATCATCGTTTATATTTTTGGCGTAGATTTCCTCTTTGCCGAACCCTCCAGTGCTTGGTTGTTATACCTCGCCGCCTTTACCATTATCGCGGCGAGTTTAGTGGCCCTGAGGCAAACCAACCTCAAGCGTATGCTGGCCTATTCCACCATTGCGCAGCTGTCTTATGTGGTGATGGCGGCGGCTATTCTGAAACCTTTGGCGGAAATCGGTGCCGCGATTCATATGGTGGCCCACGCCTTCGGCAAAATCACCTTGTTCTTTGCCGCCGGCGCGATTTATGTCGCATCGAAAAAAACCGAATTACCGCAGTTGCGCGGTATCGGCCGGCGCATGCCCTGGACTATGACCGCTTTTACCATCGGTGCGCTCAGTATGATCGGTGTGCCTCCCACCGCCGGCTTCGTGTCGAAATGGTACATCCTCGCCGGTGCTTTCGAGGCCGATAACTACGTGGCCATCGCCACAATTATTTGCAGTACCGCGCTTAACGCCGCTTATTTTTTGCCCATCGTTTATTACGCCTGGTTCGCTCCAGAAACCGACGGTGAGAATAACAATCACGGCGAGGCGCCCTTTTTCGCGGTGTTGGCGCTGATGATAACGGCGACGCTTACCATCGGCTTTTTCCTGTTTAACGCTACGGCCCTCGAACTAGAGCGGCAACTGGTGGGCCCATGAATGCTTCCAACAGCGACGACCATTGGTTAGTGCGTCCGAAAACCGTCACCTGGTTAATCAGGCTGTCCATCGGTGTGTTAGCACTTACTATCTTGGCGCAGCTAGTGATTAAAATAAAAGGCTATGTGGGTTACGACGGCTGGTTCGCATTTGGCGCAGTGTTCGGATTTTTATGCTGTGTCGCCATGGTGGTCGTCGCCAAGTTGTT
>JAHQVY010000059.1 GCA_019634095.1 Cellvibrionaceae bacterium | reverse complement strand
CGGGTAATGCCGAATATTGTGTCAGCTGAGCATCTTGGCCTAGCGCAGAGCTTTAAACAACTCTTGGCGCGCTACCGAGAGAATAAAGATTTGATCGCAATTGGCGCCTATACTAAAGGAAGTGACCCGCTTACCGATGTGGCCGTCGATTTGATTCCAAAGCTGCGCGCTTACATCGCGCAGGGTATCACTCAGGGCTCGGTTTTTACCGCCTGTAAAAAAGAGTTAGAAACGCTATTGCAAGCGACTCAAGTCGCTGACACGGCGCCAGTGGGGACAGCGAAGGCTGCGGCCGCTGCCGCAACGCCCGCCACCAGCAATCCAACACAAGCGCCGCGCCGCGCTAGTAAGGTTAAGCGTGGTTTAGCTTAGCGCGGTTTATCAGTAGGAATATTTAATGCCAGAAGAAAAACGTTCGCAGCGCTTACAAGTCGTAGTCGACATTGCCGAGCAGACAGAAAATGAGGCCGCTGCCTTTTTTGACGCGGCAAAAAGTGCGTTGCATAGAGAGTTGAGCGCGCTGGAAAGTATCGATAATTACTATGCCGATTACCATCGACAATTTAGCGGGGAGAAAAAGGGAGTGCGCGCGGCGGATTTAATGAAGTCGAGGGAGTTTCTCACCCGGCTAGCACAGATGCGTGACGCCCAGCGTTTGAAGGTGGATCTTGCGGAGCGCGACCTGCAAGCCGCCCAAGAGCAATGGCACAAATCCCATTTGAAACACAAAGGCTTGAATGACCTGATTGGCCGTTACCGCAGTGAGGAATGCCGCCAGCTTGATATTGCAGAGCAAAAGCACCTCGACGAATGGATTACTTTTCAGCGCTAAATTGCCAATGCGAGCTATTCCAGACAAGCCTCAAATACTGGGCTTGCTAAGGCCTAAAGGCTTGTTTCATGCGTTGAGGCAACTGGCGAATTATTTGGGCTGGCGCTTTCGTAAATACACGCCGCATTCGAGATGCGGCGTGTAGGGGAATTGATCGAACAGCGCTAGTTTAGCGATTTGGTGACTGGTACACAGGGTGTCTAAATTACTGGCCAGCGATTCTGGATTGCAGGAGACGTAAATAATATTGTCGAAAGTCTGCACCAGTTGTTGGGTGTGGGTATCCAAACCGGCCCGTGGTGGGTCGACGAAAATGGTCGAGAAGCGGTACTGTTTCAAGTCGATATCTTTGAGGCGGCGGAATTCGCGATCGCCGTTTAGAGCCTGCGTGAACTCTTCACTCGACATACGCAGTATGTCGATATTGTGTAATTTGTTTAACTCGATATTAAAACGTGCAGACCTGACCGAGGATTTTGAAACTTCGGTGGCAAGGACTGACCGGAAGTTGAGTGAGAGTGGCAGGGTGAAATTGGCATTGCCGCAGTACAGTTCTAGTAAATCGCTTTGGGGTTCAATGTGCTCGCTGACCCGGTGTGCCCAACCGAGCATTTTTTCACACACCTCGGCATTGGGTTGACTAAAACTGGTTTCGACTTGTTGATAACTAAATTGTTTGCCCGCTACCGCAAAGTCTTGCATTACGTAATCTTGGTCGAGTACGATTTTTTGCCCTTTGGAGCGGCCGATAATGTGGCTCCCCAACTGCTGGGCCAGCTCGCTGGCGCGTCGCTGCCATGGTGGCTCAAGTTTTTTGCGATAGATAAGCGTGGTGACGATTTCTCCGTTGCTGGCGCATAAGAATTCTACCTGGAATAGGTGGTTTTTGAGGACATCACAGGAATTTATTGCATCTAACAGCTGTGGCATTAAGCGGTGGATATAAATAGAGCCGATAGAAAAATCTTTGATTTCTATGGGTTTTTTGGGCTCCTCGGGCTTAAACATCACATATTTGGCCTCGGCATCTTTCCAAATTCTGAATTCAGCGCGCATGCGGTAGTGACTGGGAGACGAGGGGTAAAAGTCTAATTCAGGTAGATCAAAGCGTTCAAAACGGCGCAAAAACAGGGCAATTTTATCCTGAAATTGCTGATGATAGTATTGCGGGTAGGCGGTGCCCGGTTCAAAATAATGCATAAGTTAAGTTGCGTTTTAGAAAAGCAAAAGCCCTGCGTATAGCAGGGCTTTGAGGGGTAGTTCTCGGTGCTTACAATGCAGCGCGACTAGTCGTCGGACATAAAGCCCAAAATGTGCAACAGCGAAGTAAACAAGTTGTAGATTGCCAAGTAGAGCGAAGCTGTTGCCATCAAGTAATTGGTTTCGCCGCCGTGGATAATATCACTGGTGGTGTAGAGAATCATACCAGACATCAGCAGCACCACTACAGCGCTGATTGCCACACTAAAGCCGGAGACATTTACGCCAAACAGGCTAGCAATCAACATGCCGATGCTGGCGACAATGACAACGACCATCCCCGCCATTAGGAAGCCACCCATAAAGCTGAAATTTTTCCCGGTTGTGAGTACGTAGCCGGAAAGCGCAAAAAATACCAAAGCGGTGCCGCCGAGGGCCTGCATTATGAGGCCACCACCACCCGGGATTGCCATATAGTGGTTGAGGGTGGGGCCGAGGCCCAGGCCGAGTAGGCCGGTAAAACCGAACACGACCCAAATACCGGCAGTCGAGTTTGCTGTGCGTGGCAGCGCAAACCAAATAAGGCCCATGGCGCCTAAGCTGCACACAATGCCAACAATGAAACCAAAGTTCATGGCCATGGAGATGCCCGCAGTGACGGCGCTCCAAGCTAAGGTTAACGCGAGCATTGCATAAGTATTACGCAATACCTTGTTAACGTCGACCGAGTGCCCTTGGCTGAAGGGCTGGGACTGGGTATAAAGATCTTGCATAGTAAATCTCCGCTATTTCAATCGGTTTTCGTTCATCATACAAACACGCAAGCAAAAATCAATAGTCAATGCCTGAGTTTGCGTCTTTAGGGTATACGACCGCATCCTGTCTTCAAAAGTTCTATTTATAACTTAAGCCGCGCTTAGGTCTCACGATTGTAAATAGTTTGAAACTTTTTTTCATAAAGCTCAGTAAATACTTAGTGAGCGATTGATGGCGCATTCTTAATAAAGACCGTTTCAGTTAGCTTACTTTATGGCTCCAAAATAAGCGAATTCAAGTCTGGCGGTTCGTAGAAATATCCTGTCATTGTGTTCGTAAAAAGCAGACAGCTGCTGCTTCCACTAGGTCAAGTTTAGCGGTCGCGGGGCGCAAACACAAAGTAAAGTCGCACCCGGTGGTATTTGGTGTTGCAAGCGCCAGTGGCGTTGGTTTAGTGCTGGCAAAAGCCGCAGGTATACCGATGT
Source organism: Cellvibrionaceae bacterium (assembly GCA_019634095.1). Classification (GTDB taxonomy): domain Bacteria; phylum Pseudomonadota; class Gammaproteobacteria; order Pseudomonadales; family Cellvibrionaceae; genus JAHQVY01. Next base: position 2,505 of record JAHQVY010000059.1, on the reverse strand, counting down.
GGAAACGTATGCCAAATATCCGCACTTGTAAACGACACATGGTTCGCAATTGACATACAGGGTTTAAATTCGAAGGGCTTCAAGCGATTTTTGACAGGGAAATGGCATTCAATCAATTAACTTGTTAACTAAATAATCAAAGAGGAAGGCAATCATGCAACTCACAAAAGCCGACGAACAGTTCTACCCACGTCTGTATCACTACTTAAAGAGCGATATGCCAAAGTTAAGGCACCACACCAAGATAGCGAAAGCGCTATTAAAATACGGACAAATAAAAAAGAGCAGCTTGGCAAGAGTGCTGAGCTATGGCAGCGGACCCTTTGTCAAAATTTCCCCTATCGTTGGTGCATGCGGCGAATTTTCACCGGGTATTAACTCTAATGAATTGCGAGTCAACGCTTCGCTAGTGAGGCGTTTTGAAATAAATCCCAGCGACCGGGTACTGGTGCAAACGCTGGGGGCAACCTTGTTGCATGAATTAGTGCACTGGGGGGATGACCAAGATGGACTGGATTACCCAGGTGAGGAAGGCGAGTTGTTCGAAAAACATGTATACCAGCTTGCGCAGCATCACTGCTCACATTTCTACCCGAGTTTAATTAAGAAGGGCATTGTATTTTAAATTGAGCATTACGGCTTTTTTTATGAAAAATATAACTCTAGTTTTTACGGTTTTTTTCTCTATGTTCGGCTGCAGTATCGCGTCAGAAAATCCGATGCGCCAGCAAGATTACCGCTTTATCGCCGAAATAATTGATAGTGGTGAGTTGAGCGGCTATTGGCATATCGATCACTTTCCCGATCGTTCTCCCCTGGTGATAGATGTTCCCAGTGAGCTTAGTATCGGCACAAATGGTTTGTTTAAATTCGGTCAACCGGTGGAATTCGTCGAGGAGCTGACACAGAAAAACGCGGTCTTTTTTATACAGGAAGTTATCGAAGAGGCGGATAATGTGAAACGTATAAAGTTTTCCTACCCACCCGAGGGAATTCGCGGCACGGCGATCTTTAGCGAAAAAAGCGGCCAGTGGCACTTGCAAAAAGTAGAGCTTACTGAGTCCTGAGGCGAAAAAATACCTTAAAAAATTTCTTGGGCTTGTCTTCGGGAGAGGTAATTGGACGAGTCGTGGCTAGCAAAGAGTAGGCTGCGGGTGGCATCGGCAGCTCGACGGGTAAGTCCGGGTTGCATGCCAGGCTATTAAGCCAATTAAACTATTGCACCACAAGAATGTTTACAGGTTTAGATAAAAAAAGGAGCTCACTGGAAGCTCCTTATTTGATAATGGCGGTGGGACAGAGATTCGAACTCTGGGAGCTGTTACACTCAACGGTTTTCAAGACCGCCGCTTTCGACCACTCAGCCATCCCACCGGAAAGACCGGGATTATACCTAGCTTTTTCTAGCTGGCAAGCCTAAAAACCAATAACTTAACCCTCGCGAACACTATTTTCGACAATGTCTCCACTGGACTGCATTTCCTGCTTCTTGCGCGGGTCATTGGAGGGGCGAATTAATGTTCGCGGGCGACTCTCGATTTTTGGCGGCTCTGCGGTATCCAGGGGGCGGCCCATTTTCACCTCAGCATCCACCGTGGTAACCAGCGTTTCTTTGACGGGTTTAGGCTTTTTGCGAGGGTCGTTAGTTGCTCGCTGCTGAGGATTGCGAACCGCCTCGATTTTCGTGGCTTCGCTGTTCGGTGTTGCCGAAGCTGCGGCCTCGCTGGTCTTTGCTGGCTCCTCTAAAGTTACATCGAGTTGCGCAGTATATTGCTCGTTTGGCAGCTTTTTCTGCTCGGGCTGTCGCTGCGGTCGCTGAGCTCTTGGCGATCGTTTCTTGCGAGCTTGCTGACTTTTAGCTTCGCTGGTTTGCGAGTCGGCAGTTTCGCTCGTACCCGATTCAGAGGGGCTCTGCGTTATGGTTTGTGGTGACTCGGTTTTTACTTCGCGTTCAGTGTTGGCTGTCTCGCTTACCGTTTGCTCAGTGGTTGACTTGTGTTGAGCCACTTTTTCGCCTTCAGCTGACGTTTCCGTTACTGTTGCTGCTTGTTGCGCGGCGGGCGGCGAGAACGTTGCCTGTGCTACAGGCTGTGTTTGGGCCGCTGGTTCCTTATCATCTTTGACGCGTCGATTCTCGGCTTCTGCGGGCTGCTGAGCCGCAATAGGCCTTTCATTGTGTTGGCTAGGCTCCTGGTTTTGCGAATTGGTTTCGGACTCGTTAACCTCTTGCTGGAGCGGTTCGCGTCGACGCTGCTGGGTTTTGCCGCGACGATTGGCGGGACGTTTTGCCGGACGGGATTTTTCGCTGTCGCTATTGGCTGCGTCTTTTAGCTCGCGATTGTCACGATTTTGTACCGCATCATTTTTCGCTTCACGAGGCCCTTCTTTGCGGCGTGAGCGCTTGCGGCGCGGCTCATTTTCGTTTTTGCGCCCCCTTTTTTCTTGGCTATCTGAGGTGCTGGCCTCATATTCCGGCTTTGGCTTGCGGTTCTTCAGGTTATCGGT
>JAHQVY010000058.1 GCA_019634095.1 Cellvibrionaceae bacterium | reverse complement strand
TACGCTTAAAGTCGCGCATTGACTTGGGTTCTTTTTCAATGACCGCGTAACGCTTTAGCACCGCGACTACATCGCGGGTTAACAAGAACGTGTCTTTGCCCATCATACGCAGGAAGTAGGCACCGGAAATGCCACCGAGCTGGCTGCCTTGCTTCCTTAATTGGCCCCATAAGCCGACGATATCATCTACCGGCCACTGCGCCACAAAAGACGCGAAACTGCGGCCAGATTCACGTGCCTGCCAAAGCATCCACTGGGCATTGTGCCGCACCGATTTAATCTTTGCCAAATGGCGAATAAGGCGGGTGTCAGCGAGAAGCTTGTCGATGGATTCATCGCTCAGCATAGCGCAGTAGTGGGGATCAAAGCGCTGAAAGGCCTCCTCAAAAGCCGGCCATTTTTTGTCCACCATGGCATGCCGCAAACCCGCGCGAAAAATGCGACGTGACATCTGCGACAGAAAGCGCGCATCCGGTATAGCCTGCAAGGCATCGCCAGCCAACGCCTTGGGCAACGAGGCCTCCACAGCGCTTGCGCCACCCTTGCGCGCGCAAGCAGTGGCGTACAGCTCGGCGAAAGCGAGCAATTACTCCCCCCCCGCTTTTAAGCTCAGCGACAGAGAGGCCGAGTTGACACAGTAGCGCAAACCAGTGGGACGCGGACCATCGGTAAAGACGTGCCCCAAGTGGCTATCGCATTTCGGACAGGTCACCTCCATGCGCACCATGCCGTGGCTATTATCCAGGGTTTCCCGCACCGCATTGTCGGCAATGGGCCGGAAGAAACTCGGCCAACCGGAACCGGAGTCGTATTTAGTCTCGGAGGAAAACAAAGCTGCACCACAGCACTTACAGCAATAAGTACCGGCCGCTTTGCTATCGAGATACTCCCCGGTAAAAGGCCGTTCGGTGCCTTTTTCGCGGCAGATACGGTACTCTTCCGGGCTGAGTTTGCGCCGCCATTGGTCATCGTTTTTTGGCAAGTTCTCTGACATAATTCACTCACTTTTATTAAGTTTTGCTCTGAGTTAATAGTATGCGAAGTATCGACAAATCGAAAAAACTTCACGGCGTTTGTTACGACATTCGCGGGCCTGTGCTTGAGCACGCAATACGCTTAGAGGAGGAAGGCCATAAAATCTTAAAGCTCAATATTGGCAACCCCGCCCCCTTCGGTTTTGACGCGCCCGACGAAATTATTGCAGATGTGATTCATAACATCCGCAATGCTCAAGGATATACCGCCTCTCGCGGATTGTTTCCAGCGCGTAAAGCCATTATGCAAGAGTGCCAGAAATTGGAAATACCCAACGTCGATATCGAAGATGTGTTTCTCGGCAACGGCGTAAGCGAACTCATTGTTATGGCTTGCCAAGCGTTACTCAACGACGGCGACGAGGTATTAGTCCCCTCCCCCGACTACCCATTGTGGACCGCCGCAGTCAACTTATCAGGTGGCTACGCGATGCACTACCGCTGTGATGAGGACAACCAGTGGTTTCCCAATATAGCCGATATTCGCAGCAAAATTACCCAGCGCACCCGCGCCATTGTCATTATCAACCCAAACAATCCTACCGGTGCCGTCTATAGCCGAGCACTACTCGAGCAGTTAGTTGAGGTCGCACGCGAGCACCAACTGGTGATCTTCGCCGACGAAATTTATAGCAAAATAATTTACGACGATGCCGAATTCGTACCCGTCGGTCGCCTTGCCACCGACGTGTTGTGTATCTCATTCAACGGCTTGTCAAAATCTTACCGGCTCGCGGGCTTCAGGTCTGGCTGGCTTGTTATTAGCGGCAACAAACATTTAGCCCACGAGTATATAAAAGGCATCGACATGCTCTCGTCAATGCGGCTATGTGCAAACGCACCCGCTATGCACGCCATCCAAACGGCCCTTGGTGGTTACCAAAGCATCAATGAATTAATCTTACCTGGCGGCCGTTTGCGCGAACAGCGCGACGCGGCGCTGGATGAGCTGAGTAAAATACCGGGTGTTTCCTGCGTAGCTCCCAAAGGCGCTATTTATCTATTTCCCAAAATAGACCGATCAATGTACGAATTTGGCAGCGATGAGGAGCTCATTCTCGATTTCCTTATCAAAGAAAAAGTGCTACTGGTACAAGGCAGTGCGTTCAACTGGGGCGAACCCGACCACTTCCGCATTGTATTTCTTCCCGAAGTGGGCCAGCTGCGCGCTGCAATTCAAAAACTGGCAAGGTTCTTGGAAAACTATCGCAGTGCCACTTGAAATTAATGCGCAGCCATTCAAGGAGACAAAATGAGCAATTTGAATATCCATGATTTCTGCAAAGACACCGCGAAAATACTGCTCATACTGTACAAACACTTTCCACAACGCATCACCCTCTATGTCGAAGATATATCGGGGCCCGACCAACCAGATGAATTCGGTCTCCACAGCCCGAGGTTTCTCGCCACCTTTCACACACTGCTTTGGCTAGCTGAAACGGACTATTTACGCTTTAGCCAAACCGTTAAGCAAGAAGCTCTAGAAAACGTCACCCTAAGCCATCGCGCATTTGTTTTTCTGAGCGGTGGCGACCCCTCGCCACAGGACGGTAAAACATCACCGCCTCGAATCGAGGTGTTACGCACCAGCCTCAATACAGAGAGCTCAGAAACACTGAAACAACGCGTGCTCAACTACATGGAACAGTCGCGTCACTATCAGTAAATTAGCCATTGCCAGTAAGTTTGCCGCTGCCTTATGAGCACGCCCCTAAGTGCCCTTGGCGGTGTTGCTCCGCCTTATAAATAGAAGGGCTATTGTGCGTTGTCTCGGCAATTGCTCCTGCATTGCCCTAATACCTCACATCCCTGTGCATATCGGCAACTGCTCCTCGGTAATTGCTCCTGCATTACCCTAATAAGCTACATCCTTGTAGCGATGCGTTGCCCTAATACCTCACATCCCTGTGAGTACCGCCTTGCCAAGAATAAAAATTGGCGCACTCCTAACACCTAAATCTCAAACGCTTTGGGTATATAAATGGGCAAAATGCCCGAACGGCCTTAGCTTCTGCAAACCCTGCATTCACCTAAAGAGTTCCAGGTTTAATTAAGTGTCATTGACGCTGAATGAATTCGAATAGCAAACTCGAAAAGTGACGTCGACAATATAGAGTACCGCGAGATACGCTGACTAGAAATACCGCCGTAAAAAGCAGCGGAGTGGACTTTCTCAGAGACAGCACAAGGAGCAACCAATCCAAGCCAATCCAAGCCAACAAGTAAGGCAGCTACACCAATCAATTACTCGCTCTTGTTTTGGCAATAAATTAGTAACATAAAAAAAATACACTGGTGGGATTGTTCCTTTCGCAAGTACTCATTCCTTTTGCCGGCTGCTAAATATGTCTATTAATTCGCTTTCGCGTCGTCGTTTTATTCTGCAAACCCTGAAAAGCAGTGGATTTTGCATCGCCTCATCCGGTATCGCCGGCACCTTAACCAGTTGCGGCGGAGATGATGGAACCTTCGAGCACGGTGTTGCCAGCGGCGACCCGCTGAGTGATAGCGTGATTATCTGGACCCGCGTAACGCCGCTAAAACCAGAGCATACCAACAGCGCTGTTACGGTATTTTGGCAAGTTGCCACCGACCCAGAATTTAACCAGGTGGTGGTATCGGGCTCTGCAAAAACCACCGCGGAGCGAGACTACACCTTAAAAGTGGATATCGGCAGCTTACAACCGGCTACTCAATATTATTATCGCTTTCTCAGTGGCTTTCGAAGCAGCCCTGTTGGCTTTACCAAAACGCTCCCGGAGGGCGAGGTCACAAGCACTAAACTCGCAGTGGTTTCCTGCTCCAATTATCCGGCGGGCTATTTCCACGTTTACAACGCCATTGCTCAACGCACAGACCTAGACGCCGTGTTACACCTTGGCGACTATATTTACGAATATGCTCGCGGTGAATACGCCAGTGAAAACGCCGCCGCCCTGAACCGCGAAGTGCTGCCAGAAACGGAAATTCTCAGCTTGGCCGACTACCGCGCACGCTATGCCCAATATCGCAGCGACCCAGATTTACAAGCGGCTCACCACAACCAGCCTTTTATCTGCGTTTGGGATGACCATGAAATTACCAATGACGCTTGGCGAAATGGCGCCGAAAACCATCAAGAAAATGAAGGCCCCTATGCAACCCGCCTACAAGCCGCGCTGCAAGCCTACGCCGAGTGGATGCCGGTGCGCCCGCCGGTGGATAGCGATATCGCGGCTTTAGCGCGCAATTTTCAATTCGGCAATTTAGTAAATTTGAACATGTTAGATACCCGCTTAGTGGCAAGAGATAAACAACTGCAGTTAAGCGATTATTTCGACGCAGACGGCACTTTTAATGCGGCCGCTTACGGTGCCGATATTGGCGACCCGGAACGCAGCCTTCTGGGGCAAGACCAACGCTCTTGGTTGCAACATCAACTCACCACCCCCGCAAAATGGCAGGTATTGGGCCAGCAGGTATTAATGGGTACCATGGAACTACCCGCCGCTGTCGTCACCCAACAACTTAGCATCGCCGAATTTGCGGAACTGGCGCAATTAGCCCAGCTTGCACAAACCAACCCCGAAGCCTTGAGCGAAGCACAGCGGCAATTATTAGCCGAAAAAGGCCCCCTGCTACAATTGGGAAACCTGCCCTACAATTTAGATGCGTGGGATGGCTACCCGGCGGAGCGCGCGGCGCTGCTGGCAAGTGCCCAACAAATACAGGGCGACTTAGTGGTATTAGCCGGCGATACCCACAATGCCTGGGCCAACAATTTACGCTTGAATGATGAAGCCGTGGGCGTAGAGTTTGCCACCTCCAGTGTCAGCTCACCGGGTTTAGAAAGCTTCTTGGGCTTAACCACCCCCGAGAGCGTTGCACAAACCGAATCCGCATTAACGCAATTAATTCCCAACCTGCAATATGCAAATCTTTCAGATCGCGGCTATTTGAGTTTAAGCTTTAGCCCCAGCGAAGTTCGCGCAGAATGGATTTTTGTGAGTAATATTCAAGACACACACTATGATTTATTGGCTGAGCGCAATCAAAGCCTCACTGTGGCGCACGGCAGCAAACAAATTTCCACATCGTAAAATAAGACTATTGACCTAGCCGCCATAGTTACCCGGCCTCAGCGTAAGCCGGTTTGCTTTTATTAAGCGCTAACTTAAAAAGGCGGCGTTGCTACGCGTTAAATAGAATAGCTATTTTGGCTGCGTGTAGGAGCCTTTATCGGTTTTGATTGATACCGTGTCAGTCGCAATGAATAAACACAAGCTTTGCGCGCTTTTCAAAACAAGCTAATAAATATATCCGTAGCGTTTGATATTTAGGTGTTAGGAGAAGGTCATTTTTTGTTTTTAGCAAGGCGGTACTCACAGGGATGTGAGGTATTGGGGCAACGCAGAATAGCCATTCTATTTAAGGCGAAGCAACCCCGCCAAGGGCACTTAGGGGCGTGATAATCAGGCCTAAATTTCAAACGCTACGGGTATATAACCAGGACCTACCGTGGTAAAAAGCAGAATTATGCCGGCCAACACTTTGGGTCGAGAGAGTATTCCTATCAACTGCGGGCCGTAATGAGGTAGAAATGGGGAATTAAAGACGCAATCAAGAAGAAGTTCAAAGCTTGCATCAATGGCTATTAGTTTGCACTGCCCCGGCTGTGCCGGGGGATATTTAATCCGACTACCTATTGGTTTCTCTCGAGATTGAGCGCTTAAAGAGATAGGAGCTTCCAACTTAAGGCTTCCCAACCACATGCTTCAGAAATGATTTTATTCACCTTTGTCCGGTCTAAGGTTCGGCCTCCCGGCATGCCCTTAAGAACGCTTAAGACCCCCCGAGTGGCAAAAAGCTCATAGACCATTTTGGAGGCTGGCCCCTCAGTACCTGCTTTGGGAACAGCTATAGTAGGCTTAGTATATTCCTCGGGATCCCAGCCTTGGGAAAGGGCATAGAGTCTTCGGGATTCAATGACCGATTTGGGAAGGGTCCTCGATGTGAGCACAGACGATATAGTCTGTTCCTGAAAGGCACGCCAGTGTAAATCTGCCGCAACAACTCTGCAGACATTGGTATAAGACATCTTTACCCCCGCGGCTGCCAACTTGACGCCAATATCAGTCGCCATGCCCACTGCATCAATCGGAACAGCAGCACCTACAAACTGAGTCGTTCGGATTGCCAATTTCATTTGCTTCATTCTCACCAGTGTGGTGATCCATGAATGCAAGGTCCCAAAACTGTTTTCGTGGGTCTGTCTTTCCAGCTGAGAGGAAATACAAGACAACTTGTAGAGATGGTGCCCCGTACTGGCCATAACAGCCCCATGCTCCATGACAGAGGCAACATCAACTTGAGTCACTTTCGCGGCAGCTTTGCTCACGAATTTACCCGCTTTCTTAAAATACTTGCTGCGCTTGTTAGCGCCTTGAAACACTGCGTTTGTGTAGCGTTTGTCGTTGTCCGGGTGTCCATTCGCGATAAACCAGGGATTAGGAGATAACTCTTGGTTTTTAACCGCTACACCTTCATAAGCCTCTTCGACAACACCGATTAAACCCCCTGTAAGCTCATCGAGAATTTCCTTAACTTTTTCTTTTGCTCGTGATTTTGCCTCTTCTTTGGCCTGATTTCGCAAATGGCCTTCATTAGTGTGCAACTTTCGCTTAATCAAATTGTTCACATCTTGGCGACCGGTTCTTTGATTGAATAAATCTTTATTCATATTACGACTCCTATCCTTCATCTAATAAAATTATTTCAATACGGTTCTATGCTACCTGATTCTAAACGTGTAGGCCAAGTAGCCACAACCCGGTTTGATTCACAATAAAACGCCCCATCCGTGAATACCTTTTATTAACGCAAACTAGCTGCCTGAAGAGCGCCACTGTGCCATGATGAGGATGCTGCAGCGTAAGCGAATCCGCACGCATTCGGGCATCGTAAACAAAAGGCGCTCAAAGCCAATACCCGGCATCACACCCTGCGCTCCACCTTTGGTTCCCAACCTGTTATGCCCTTCTCAGAAGCATCTATTCAGTTGACGCCATCAAACTCTCAATCCATACATTGTCACCCTGCGCGCTGAGCTGGCGGGGCAGCTGTGAGCTAGAGATCCTCTCGCCCGGCACTTTTCGGTCAAATCAACCAAACATAAATTCGGTTTTGCGCACTGTGGGCTAAAACCCGAGGCTTAGTCGATAAAAATGTACAATAATTTCGGGTAAGGTACTTTCCCCTAGGGGATAAAAGGTGCTTTCTACTTCCTATACCCTCAAACCAAAAAACGGGACTAAAAAACGAGACAACAATAAAAAGCCGTTACCCAGCAAACTAATAAGCTATGTGAATAGCCAACCTCAATATTTGATGATTACGCACGAGTGAATCATGTCTAACTTTGGACGTCGATCAACCGCGGAAGATGTACTCGCAGGTCAAGACTTAGAAGGTAAAACCATAATGCTTACCGGATGTGCCAGCGGTATCGGATTTGAATCCATGCGCGCGCTCGCCGCCAAAGGGGCCACAGTCATTGGAGCCGCGCGCACACAGGAAAAGGCCGAAAAGGCCTGCAACTCGGTTAAAGGGAAATGTATACCAATCGCTTGCGAGCACTCAGACTTTGATTCTATTTCACAAGCGATCTCTGCTGTACGCAAACTTGATACCGACATTGATGTCATTATTGCGAACGCTGGCATTATGACACCCAAAACCCCGGATACTCGATAGGGTGTTGAAAGCCAATTTTTAGTAAACCACTTATCACATATGTATCTAATACTGGGTTTGGAAGGCAAACTAAAAGATCAGACGGGACGCCTGGTCATTGTTTCCAGTGATGCCCACAACATGGCACCCAAGAATATCGGCGTTGATTTCCATAACATCTCAGCAGAACACAAGTATTCCGCTGCTCGATTTTATGGGCAATCCAAATTAGCAAATATTGCATTTGCTAAATCGATGTCCGAACGGCTTGCCGATAGAAACATCATCGCCAACAGCCTTCATCCCGGCGTGATCACCGGCACGAGTCTATTTCGGCATACGCCAAAACCACTTGCCTGGGTATTTAGTCTATTTAGTAAAACAATTGAACAGGGCGCAGCGACCCAATGTTATCTTGCCGCCCATTCTGATCTAACAGGTAAGACAGCAGGCTATTTTTCGCATTGCAAGCTAGCGAAAGTTAAGGCGCCAGGCGATGATCCTGAATTCCGAAGCAGATTGTGGCGATTTTCAATGGAAATAATAAAAAAGCATGCACCCGACCTCGATTCAATAACGTAATTTAGCCGTCTCGCAAGTAGCGTTTAGCTGAAGAGCACCACCGAGCCACAACCTGGATGCAGCGCTTTAAGCCAATCTTCAATACAAATGGGGCCGCCTTCGGGTTGAAGTTTGCGAGCAGGTAATGGAGCCTTTATAGAGCTGGGCTATCTGGTGTTTGAGGGCTATCCAGGTTTAGGGGCACTAAGTTTGTTTCACATTGGCGAAGAATAATTGCTCCACCAGTTCCCAAAAAGCAGCTTGGGTCGCTGGGTGGTTAGCGGGTTTGGCCGCGATCAGTTCGTGGTGCTGGGAGGTGGATATGAGTGCCCGGATACCAACTTGCAACAATTCGTAGAGCAATAAGGGGTCCCCTTGGGCGATTTCACCCGAGGCCTGGGCGGCTTCAATCATTGGCAGTGCCGATTCATAAGCCGGCTTGAGAAAGTTCTGCGTTAGCCACTCCAGTCGCGGACAGCCCTTGGACCGAAGCTCAATCATAACCATGTGGTACAGGCTATCGCTGGAGGATGCAAACTCGTATTCGCGCCGCAAGCGTAACCGCAACTGCTGGCCGGGAGTTTTAGCCAATTCCGAGAAGGGTTGGCCTGCGGCTGCAGCATGTTTTGCAGCACCGCGAATCAACACTTCCTGCCACAGCGTCTCTTTGTTACCGAAATAATAGGTAATCAGCGTGAAATCTACTTTTGCACGTTTACCGATGTTGCGGATACTAGAGCCTTTGAATCCCAGGGCGGAAAACTCGATTAAAGCGGCGTCCAAAATGGCATCGCGACTGTCTTGGGTGGCTAAGCGGCGTTTGCGTTTGCTGTTAGCGGTGGCTTTTTTGGGCGGGTTATTTTGGGTCTTGGTGCTTTTGGTCATAGGTTGATAAAATTTCTGGATGGTATGGGGGCTTAGCAACT
>JAHQVY010000057.1 GCA_019634095.1 Cellvibrionaceae bacterium | reverse complement strand
GTAGGCAAGGACGATGTGAATCTTTCTCTTTACGATGCGCTTACGATGCTGCAGCATCGCGGTCAAGACGCTGCGGGTATTATGACTTGCCAAGACGGTGAAATGGCGCAGCAAAAGGGCATGGGGCTGGTTCGCGATGTTTTTCGTAGCCGGCACATGCAGCGCCTAGTGGGCAATATGGGGATTGGCCATGTGCGCTACCCCACGGCAGGTAGCTCCGGTCCCGCACTGGCGCAACCGTTTTATGTCAACTCTCCCTACGGCATTGCGCTGGCTCACAACGGCAATCTCACCAACACCGATCGCCTGCGAGACGAGTTGTTTCGCGAAGATTTGCGACACGTTAACACCGATTCTGATTCCGAAGTGCTGCTAAACGTTTTTGCACACGAGCTGCAACTGCAAAAGAAATTGCGCCCGGAAGCCGCGGATATCTTCAAGGCGGTGGAGGCAGTACATCGTCGCGCGATTGGCGGTTATTCCGTGGTGGTTATGATTGCCGATTACGGTGTGCTGGCCTTTCGCGACCCTCACGGCATCCGCCCTTTGGTTTACGGTTACCGAGATACGCCCAAGGGTCGCGAGTACATTGTGGCCTCGGAAAGTGCCTGTCTCAATGTGCTGGGTTTTAAATTGGCGCGCGACCTGGAGCCGGGTGAGTGCATTTATATTGCGGCGGATGGCCAGCTGCATACGCGGATTTGCGCCGAACAGACCGAAAAGCGCCCTTGTATTTTCGAACATGTTTATTTTGCCCGCCCCGATTCCATTATGGAGGGTGTTTCGGTCTACAAAGCGCGCCTGCGTCAGGGAGAGCGCTTAGCGGCCAAAATTAGCCGCGATCGCCCCGATCACGATATCGATGTCGTGGTGCCCATCCCCGACAGCAGCCGCGTGGCGGGACAAGCTTTGGCGCAAACCCTGGGGGTTAAATTTCGCGAGGGTTTAGTCAAAAATCGCTACATTGGGCGAACCTTTATTATGCCTGGGCAGCAACAGCGCAAAAAATCGGTGCGGCAAAAGCTGAATGTCATCGATTTGGAATTTAAAGACAAGGTGGTGTTGCTGGTGGATGATTCCATTGTGCGCGGCACCACCTGCCAACAAATTATTCAAATGGCGCGAGATGCCGGTGCCCGCAAAGTGTATTTTGCTTCTGCGGCGCCGGCGGTACGCTACCCCAATGTCTACGGTATCGATATGCCCAGTGTGAAAGAGTTAATTGCACACGGCAGAACTACCGAGGAAGTTGGCGCTGAAATTGGCGCCGATTGGCTGGTTTATCAGGAGCTCGAAGATTTAATCGCCGCCTCGACGGAGGGTAATCCAGAATTGTCCGGTTTCGATTGCTCGGTGTTTGACGGCAATTACATTACCGGAGATGTGGACGAAATGTACTTGGCGCGCCTCGATTCTCTGCGCAACGACAGCGTAAAAATGGCCCGCGACAAGCAGTATGACCCGAGTGATAACACTATAGTGGGTATGACTAACCAGCAATAAGCCGCAGATTTGGCGCTTGTGCTGGCAGCCGGCTTACCCGTGATGTAAATCGTGCTTAGCCCGCGCTATCCCCTAGATGCCGCGCCCTCGCGGCAATTCTTAACCCCAGTTTCTCGCCGGCACACCACCTAAAGGTTTTGAATTCCAAAACAATTGTGTAAGGATAGCGAGGAATGTCGGCTTCGCTTCGGCGCAGCTGAGCGGTTTTGTTTGCCGGCAGCCCAACCTGGCAATAGCGCATGCAAAAAACCATGCGCCCTGTGTTTAAGCTATTAATTAATGCATTAATAAAACGAAAAACGGTAATGAGTTTGGACCAAGATGACCCCCTATTTGATGCTGAACTGGATACCCTGGCGGTGCGCGCCGGGCAAGTGCGCAGCCCTGAAGGCGAGCACAGCGAAACCATTTGTACCAGTTCAAGTTACGTATTCGCCAATGCCGCGGAAGCTGCAGCCAGGTTTTCCGGCGAGTTGCCAGGCAACGTCTATTCCCGTTACACCAATCCCACAGTTCGCAACTTTGAGCAGCGTATCGCCGCGTTAGAGGGCGCCGAGAGCGCGGTGGCGACCGCTTCGGGTATGGCGGCTATCCTGAGTACCTGCATGGCTTTGCTCAGCGCCGGTGATCACGTGCTGTGTTCTCGCAGTGTGTTCGGCACAACCTCGGTATTGTTTTCAAAGTACATGCAGAAGTTTGGTGTCGAGGTGGATTTTGTCGCCTTAAGCGATCGCGAACAGTGGCGCCAGAAGCTGCGCGGCAATACCCAATTGCTGTTTCTCGAAACCCCTTCCAACCCGCTGTGCGAAGTGGTGGATATTGCCGCGATGTCTCAGCTGGCGCGCAATGCCGGCGCTTTGCTGGTAGTGGATAACTGTTTTTGTACCCCGGCCCTGCAGCAGCCGCTTAAGCTGGGCGCCGACCTTGTCATTCACTCCGCCACCAAATACCTGGATGGCCAAGGGCGCTGCATGGGGGGCGTGGTGGTGGGTGGACAAGAGTTAACCAGCGAGGTGCTGGCTTTTATCCGCTCCTGCGGCCCCACTTTAAGCCCCTTTAATGCCTGGATATTTCTCAAGGGCCTGGAAACCCTGCGCTTGCGCATGGACGCTCACTCTGCAAACGCGCTGCAGCTGGCTCAGTGGCTGCAAGCACGCAAGGAGGTAGAGCGGGTGTTCTACGGCGGCTTGCCGGAGCACCCGGGCCACGAGCTGGCAAAAAAACAGCAGCGCGCCTTTGGCGGCGTACTGTCTTTTTGTGTCAAAGGAGGCAGAGAAGAGGCCTGGAAATTTATCGACGCCACCCGCGTAATGTCGTTGACTGCGAATTTGGGCGACGCGAAAACCACCATTGTCCACCCGGCCACCACCACTCATGGTCGTTTGTCTGCCGAAGAAAAACACTCTGCGGGCATTACCGACAACCTAATTCGTATTGCGGTGGGCTTAGAGGCGGTGAGCGATTTGCAAAAGGATCTAGAGCGCGGTTTTGCGGCTTAGCGGATACCTTGTTTTGGGCCTTGCCATTTGCAAACACCGCAACAGCTATAAATGACCCTGGCGTTTGATGTGCGAGCCTCCGGCTGATACTCGGGGGCGAGGCGGCTGAACGCCCGGCGTTGCCCTGGTAGCTAACATCTCTTCGAGTAGCGACTTTTTAGCATTTCTCTCTGTACCCGGCCCCCCTCGCCAAGAACAAAAATTGGCGCTCTCCTAACACCTAAATCTCAAACGCTTTGGGTATATAAGTTTTTGTATTTTCGACAGTTTTGAGAATCAAAAAGTAAAATTTCCACTTTGCTTGCGCTATTGGCTGCTAAACTGCGCTATATGAGAACTCTAATTGATTCTGTTTTAAACAGCGTGGGTACGGTGTTACTGGGCAAAGAACATCAGGTGAAGTTGGCCTTGGCTTGCTTATTTGCCCGTGGCCATTTGTTAATTGAAGACCTACCTGGAATGGGTAAAACCACTCTGGCACAGTGCCTGGCGAAGGTATTGGGTTTACAGTACGAACGGGTGCAATTTACCAGCGACTTACTGCCCGCCGATATTCTCGGTTTTGCCATTTATGAAAGGGAGCAGGGTAGCTTTCGCTTCCAGCACGGCCCGGTTTTTACCCAGGTACTGCTGGCCGATGAAATTAACCGCAGCACGCCAAAAACTCAGAGTGCGCTGCTTGAAGCCATGGAAGAGGCGCAAGTCAGTATCGAAGGGCAAACTCGCGAGTTGCCCGAGCCCTTTTTTGTTATCGCCACGCAAAACCCGCTTTCACAGGCCGGAACCTACCCCTTGCCGGAATCGCAACTCGATCGCTTCTTAATGCGGATCTCCCTCGGCTATCCCTCGCGCAGTGCTGAGCAAGCGTTGTTTAATGGTGTCGATCCGCGGCGTATTCTCAGTGATATTCAACCGGTAATTGACGCGCAACAGTTGCAGGAGATTCAAAATCAGGTGCAGCGAATTAAAGCCACTGAGCAACTGTTGGATTATTTGCAGCGTTTGGTGGACTTTACGCGGTACGATGAAAGCTTTAGTTACGGCTTGTCGACCCGCGGGGCACTGGCTTGGCTGCGAGCGGCCAAGGCCTGGGCAATGATCGCGCAGCGTGAGTATTTATTACCGGAAGATTTGCAAACCGTGCTGCCCGCTGTGGTTGGACATCGGGTGCGCGGCATTCACACCCACAGCCACTCCGGTGCGCCGGAAAAGCCGCAGTCGATACTCGAGCATTTAACTAAGAGTGTCAGTGTTTTAAGCAATTAATAAGCTTTCCTGAGAGTTTGCGGGATTTTTAATACGCACGGAGGGAGGACTAGCCAACAACAAGGGCGATTTCTTAGCGATGAAATCCATCTATTTAAGCCTTAGAAAATTCTACCATTTACACTTTTTTCGCTGGGTAGACAAACATATTCAGGCGGAAAATCAACATCAACTCAGCCGCCACAAGTTATATATTCTGCCGAGCCGGCGCGGCTTTGTGTTTCTTGCGCTAATTGCCATTATGTGGCTTTTGGGTACTAATTATCAAAATAATTTAATTCTCAGTTTGGCATTTTTTTTAATTAGTGTATTTATTGTTGCTATTTTGCAAACCCACAGTAACCTTTCCGGTATAAAAATTAAATTGGTTGGCGCGGAGCCTGCCTTTGCTGGTGAGGAAGCTGAGTTTATCTTTACGCTTTCTTCTAGCAAGCCGGTGCAAAATATGGAGTTGCAGTGGCAAAACTGCCCTCTGCAGCCGCGAGTAGTCAATATTAAAAAAAATACGGTAGCCTCAGTAGTGGTGCCCTACGTGTCTTTAAAACGGGGTTGGCTGCAGCCTGGGCGTTTGCAGGTATCCAGTTATTTCCCGCTGGGTTTAATGCGGTGTTGGAGTTATTTAAACTGGCAAGCTTGCGCACTGATTTACCCGGCGCCGCTGGCGCTCGAAGAGCCATCCAGCAGTGTGCGAGACGGGGAGAATCGAGGAGATTACCCCATCGCCGGCGGAGAGGATTTTAGCGGTTTAAGCGAATATCGGCCCGGAGATTCTCTGCGACATGTCGCTTGGAAAAATTACGCCCGAGAACGGGGCTTATATATCAAAGAGTTTTCGCAAACCCTATCGCAAGAGCGCTGGCTAGATATTAAACATATTCAAGGAGATTCATTAGAGCAGTGTTTATCCGGCCTATGTTACTGGGCCTTGCAGTACCAACGGCAAGACAAATACTTTGGCCTGCGTTTAAATCAGCACAATATTGACCCCAATAAGGGAGAAGACCATAAGCGCAAGGTGCTCCAAGCTTTGGCCCTTTACGAGCAGGGCGCTTAAATGCTCGGCGTCAACGGTGCCTCGCGGTGTTTCCTGTGGTCATTGAAGAGGGTTTGCCATGTTTGCTAGCGGCGACAGTGCGCTTTTAGAGCGCGGCGGTGTCTCCGACCAAGTTGGGCGCAATACCCTATTGTGGTTGTTGGTGGCCCAGGGAGTTGCGATTTTTCCGCTGTTTTTTTTCCTGCCTCTTTGGTTGCCGCTAATGTGGCTGGGTGTGGTTATTGCCCGGGTGCAAATGTTTCGCGGTGCTTGGCCCTTTCCACGCAATTTTGTTAAGACCCTACTCGGGGCCGGCTGTATTATTGGGCTGATTATTAGCTACCGCAGTGTTGCCGGTGTGGAACCGATGGTGGCCTTTTTGGTGGTGGCCTTTATTTTAAAATTGGTTGAAGTACGCGATAAGCACGGCGTAGTGCTTATTGTTTACATCGGTTTTATTGCCGTTGCCGCCTTGTTTATCTTTAGCCAATCACTGTGGGCGGCGCTCTACAGTTTATTTACCCTTACGATTCTATTTGGCTGTCTGCAGTCGATGTTTTGTTCGCAGGTGTCGCAGCCGGGTAAACAAGTTGTAGAGGCTTGTATTCTATTGCTTAAAAGTTTGCCGGTGATGGGTATTTTGTTTTTAGTTTTGCCGCGAATTAGCCCACTTTGGGCGGTTCCAGAAGCGGGTAAATCTGGTAAAACCGGGTTTTCCGGTACGGTGTCGCCGGGGGATATAAGCCGCCTAGTGCGCTCGCAAGAAATAGCATTTCGGGTTGACTTCAATCCCGATAACAGCAACCAAGCGGTGGTGCCGCCACCGGAACAGCGCTATTGGCGCGGTTTGACCCTCGATACCTACGACGGCCGCAGCTGGCGCTTTCGCTCGCCTTGGCAGCGCAGCGGAGACACCCTAAGCAGTGTCAACCTGCCACATCCCCGCTGGAGCTTGCAGCGCCAGGGTGATGCGACCTTTTATGAATACAGCATTATTCTCGAGGCTCACGGCCAACCTTGGCTGTTTAGTCTTATGGTGCCATTGCAGGTGACTAGCGAGCTAAAAATGGGCTTTACCGATGATTATTTAATAATGACCGGTAAAGATATTCGCCAGCGCACACTGTATCGGGTGCAGTCTAGTACCGGGTATTTACGCTCGCCCTATTTAACTGAAGCGGAGCGACGGGTCAATCAAACTATCCCCAGGGGCAACCCACGCGCGCTGGCTTTGGCGGGAAGTTGGCAGCAGCGGCAATTGTCGGCTCAGCAAACAGTGGATGCCGCACTGGCGCTGTTTAATCGTGAATTTGTTTACAGTTTACAGCCGCCGGCTCTGGGTACCCATTCTGTCGATGAATTTTTATTTGATACCCGCACGGGCTTTTGTGAGCACTTTGCCAGCAGTTTTACATTTTTAATGCGCGCCGCCGGTATTCCTGCGCGTTTAGTGGTGGGGTATCAAGGTGGCACCTTTAGCGAGGATGCATCGCATATGGTGGTGCGGCAATCGGATGCCCACGCCTGGGCCGAAGTGTGGTTGCCCAGTCGCGGCTGGGTTCGCGTAGATCCCACTAACGCCGTGGCACCTGAGCGCATTCGTCGAGGTATTCAAGATGCGCTGAGTTTAAACGATGCTCAGCTTTTGAATAGCGGTCTTTTGTCCAGCGCCTGGTTGCAAACACTGACGCTGAAGCTCGAAGAGCTGGAATATTTGTGGCAAAAAAATGTCTTGTCTTACGATAATCAAGACAAAGATGATCTGTTAAAGAAATTGTTCGGCAGCAAAGCATGGTGGCTTACGGGCTTGTTATTAATAGGCGGCATTGGCTTGTTGTTACTAATGTATCATCTGCTACCTTTGCCGCGCTTAGCCGGCAAGCGCGCACACCCTGCCGAGGTGATGTACCGCAAGTATCTGCGAGGCATGCAAGCACAGGGGCTGCAGCGTCAGCCCTGGGAAACCGCTACCGCTTTTGCGAGGCGCGTGTTACATGAGTCCCCGGCGAACGCTAAATACGCCATGGAAATTGCAGATTTGTACAACCATATTATTTATCAGGGCCGCTCGGAACTTGTGCCGGCACTGCGCGAAATACTGCAAGAAAAAAATAAATCCCGAGCGGTTGTGCAAAAGCTGTCTCGCTAATCAAAACTTTATGTAACCAAGGGATTAATTTAGGTTAATTTTTAGTTTAGTTTTTCTTGCAACTCGGAATACCGGGTAGTTCCGTTTTGATCGCTTTTTCTTCATCGATAATCTGTTGCGGAAATTGCCGCATAAAGCAGCAACAGAGGTTCTCGTTAATCATGGTGCGTGGCCCGTGTGGGTGACCAATATGTTTATAAGGGGCGTGGGAATGGTTATGATCGTGCGCGTGGTGGTGATCTTTGTTTTGTTGTTCGGGTTGAAACTCGGCATGGTGGTGATGCACATGGACTTCACCGCGGCTTAACCTCTCTCGAAAGCTCTCCATTAAGTTGCTGCTTGGCTGCGTGTTGGCGATACACTCTTCAATGCGCTGCATAAAGGTGTTGATAACATGCGCCTGGTCTTTTAAATAACCGGCTTTTAAAAATGTAATAGCGGGGTTTTCGGCGGCCACTTTATCGGTGTAGGCGTAAATACGGTCTATTAATTTTCCTCCGAATAAAAAGTAGGGCGCCACCACAATTTTCTTAAAACCGAGCTTTGCAGCCATTTCTAAACCGCGGCCCACCGATGGAAAAGTTACCCCAGAATAGACCGTTTCCGCCCAGCCAAAGCCCAGGTTTTCACAGACAATGCGCGTTAATTTTGCCGCCTCGGCATTGGCTTCTGTGACCGAGGTTCCGCGGCCAACCACAACGAGCATAGTGTCGTAAAGCGTGCCGGTGTGCATAGGGTCTTTGCCTAAGGCCTCTAAAATTCGCGTTTGAAAAGCGGCAATCATTTCACTGTGCAAGCCGAGTTCGCGACCGTATTGGATGCTGAGCCCCGGGTGTTTTTCCATATACGTGGTTAATACCGATGGAATATCATTTTGCGCATGTGTCGCCGCGAATAACATACCGGGAACGGCATAAATTGTGTTTACGCCTTGTTCTAAAAGGCTGTCTAAGGCCATGTGAATATTGGGCGCGGAATATTCTAAAAACCCGTATTCCACTTTAAGTGATGGCTGGCGTGCGCGCAGACCTTGGGCTAACAAACCGAACTCCCTTGCGGCAATTTTAGCGCGGCTGCCGTGGCCACAAATTAAGATGCCGGCATCTTTTGGAAGTTGTTTTAATGTACTCATAGTAAATGTCTCTGCTTAAGAAAAGCTTTAGCAATAATACCCGCTGTGAATATGCCTTGGTAATTACTGTAGCGTCAAAACTATACCCAAAGCGTTTGAGATTTAGGTGTTAGGAGTGCGCCACTTTTTTTTCTTGGCAAGGCGCGACAACGCAGAATAGCCATTCTATTTAAGGCGGAGCAACACCGCCAAGGGCACTTAGGGGCGTGCTCATGAGGCCTAAACCTCAAGTGTTTTGGGTATATGCTCATATACTGTAAAAATCACTCGTTATCAATAGCTGGCGAATTAATACTTGATATAAGTTGCTACTCTCATAGCGTTTCAAATTTAAGTGTTAGGCCTTGCGAGCAAGCCTCTTAATAGCTTGCTGCGACCCCAGCTCTCTGTGCCCCTAGCTCCCAACCTCCCAACCCGTGTGCGCAACACCTTGCAAAGAACCTTAATTATGCGCTTTGCGATGCGGTTCGGGGGCGAAAATTTATGCAAGCTTAGAGTATACATTGCAGGTGAGGTAGCACTTTCAGGGATCTGCCGTGCAGCGGATTGTGTATCAGAGTATTATCCTAAATTAATCAGTTGGATCTACTGCGGACGCCCAATGAACTGAAATTAAAGCGTTTTTTCAATTTTGCGGCTGCACCGAGTTTGCTCCCAGCAAACTTACGGAAATACACTACATCCCTGTAGATAACCCGCAGAGTGACTGCGAATTTGCCGCAAAAGTTAAAAAATTCACTCTAATTTCAGCCCCTTGAACGCCCTCGCTACGATCCAACTGATTTATTTAGGATTATCCCTG
>JAHQVY010000056.1 GCA_019634095.1 Cellvibrionaceae bacterium | reverse complement strand
TTTCTTCCAAAGCATTCAACATTACACGAGAGCATGAGCCCGGTGCGTGGTAGGCATGCAGATCGATAGCACTCGGGTTTTTCTCATCGCCACGAATTGTGGTAACAGGTGTATTACTCATTATTTTGATACTCCATTGCGCAATGTGCCAATTTCTTTAACACGAATATCAACAACATCGCCAGATTTTAAATACACAGGGGGGGTTCTAGCAAAACCCACTCCTGGTGGAGAGCCCATACTAATAATATCTCCAGGTTCAAACGCGACAAAATCCGATAAAAATGCAATCATCTGAGCTGGATTAAAAACCAAATCTTCTTGGTCGCAGCTTTGCATTACTTCGCCGTTAACCAAGGTTTCCATTTTGTATTTAAGTGGCCAAGGCATTTCATCGGTTGTAGTAATGACCGGACCAACAGGCGCAAATGTTGGAAAGCTTTTTCCAAAACACAGATGCTGCCACGCCGTTACCGTGGTTATCTGATTGGCGCCTCTTGTTTGAGCAAATTTAACTGAGTACTCACGTGTAGATACATCATTAGTCAGGGTGTAGCCAACGATATAATCGGGCGCTTCCTCTTCAGAAACCTGGTGACAGTGCTTACCAATTACTGCGCAAAACTCCCCCTCCCAGTCGACCATATCGCTGTGATTCTTCGGCAATAAAATATCCTTACCCGATGCGGAAATTGCACTTGGCGCTTTGAAGAATGCAAAAGGCTCTTCTGGAGGTTTGTCTCCCATTTCAGCCACATGACCGTAGGAGTTTGCGCCGCTAGAAAGAAAAAGTTTTGGGTCTGGTACAACAGGCCCAAGATTCGCTGAATCAAAAGCTACAAGAGCACCCGCATACTTCAAGTTGCCGGCGACCTCTGGCTTCGAAGCCTGATCGATTACCTTCTGAATCATAGCAAGTGTCTCTTGGCCACCAGCTAATAAGGCTCTCATACTGTTTGGAATATTTGCCGCCATGTCTATATGTGCTTGCGCCTTAACTAAGTCAAGAGCATCCTCGCCGACGAGCACAGCAGGGTGAAAATCATCACCATCTTGAAGTGTTAACAGTTTCATAAACTGGATCCCGAGCGTGTATAGCGAGTCTGCTCGCTTTTATATTTGTTCATCTAAATCAGCTAAACAGGCCACTACAATAAAATAGTGGCCTGTTTGACTGCGCCTAATAAAACTAGCCTTATGAAGGCCAGCTTCCATCCAAAGGCGGATGTGTATGACGCGCTGCATTTTGCGTAGGCTTACGATCCGAAAGAATTGGAATCACATTACGAATAGCACGTTTTGTTCTGGTGTTTGGATCTGTCCAGACATCGATGAGATAGCTCTCTTCCGAAGCGTTAGCACGTTCAAATGCGGCATCCAAATCTTCAGGCTTAGTCACTCGCTCGCCCTTCAAGCCCATAGCGTTTGCTAGATCAACAAAGTCTGTAGTTTCAGGTAATTCACACCAAGGGTTTTTCATGCCCATGACCGAGAAGCTTGCACGATTTGCCAGCAAACAACGGTTGTTATCAATAACAACGATAACTTTAATCTTGCGTTCGGCAAGCGTTGAAAGCTCCATCGCATCGTAATAGAAACCACCATCGCCATGATAGCAAACCACAGTTCTTTCTGGTGCGGCCAATTTCGCTCCAATTGCTACAGGAAGACCTGCGCCTAATGACTGATAGCGGGTACCTTCAGCCATTGGCGTAACTTCTTTATAGTTAAAAGACCTGAACAACATGTGCGCGTGTCCGCCACTATCGCCAACCATAATAGTTCCAGATGGGAAAGACTCAGCCATCTTATGAATCAAATAATATTGATTGATGTGGTCTTCTGAACCACCGTCACCACAAAGCTCCTCGTGGTAGTCATGCCACTCTTGCTTGAGCGCAGGTAGCTCTTTGAGGTCTTCGCGGCCAGCTTTAGCTTTAATACCATCTCGTTCTATACGATCAACCATCTGTTGCAGGAAGACTTTTGAGTGGGCCGTAACACCAACAGTAGGCTGGAAGATCTTGCCAAGTTGGTTTGGATCTACGTCCACATGAACAACATTCTTAGGCTTCTCTAAGTTCCAAGCACCAGTTGTCATTTGCGAGAAAGTCGTACCTACAGCAATCCAAAGATCAGATTTTTGAATCAGCTCATTGGCACTGTTCCAACCAAACGCACCAACAACACCACCAAATAGCTCATGGTTGTCAGAAATCACTCCACGCCCACCCCAAGAGGTACAGAGCACCGGAATTTGCAGTGCTTCAGCAACTTGACGGAGCTCTTCTTCAGCATGGCCTAGATGAACACCGCCACCAACAAACAATACAGGTCGCTCAGCATCCTTAATCATGTCAAAGATTTTATTCAACGTCGGCTCTGAAGCTGCTGGCGGCTCAGGCAAAACCAGAGGCTCAGAAGGAACGTTAGTAATGCCTTGTAAAGACTGGTGAGCCATATCAAGAACAGAAGGACCAGGCCGACCTGTGCCCGCAGATAAAAGCGCCTGGCGAATAGCCAGCGGGACATCAGTCGAACTTACGACCTTCCGACAATACTTTGATATCGGCTTTAAGGACGGAAACATTTGACTTGAATCTTGCAAACCTTCACGGAAATCCAAGGCGCTATCAAGGCTAACACCAATGACCAGTAATGGCGCACTGTCTGTAACAGACGCGTATATAGCCGGAGAGCAATGTAGTGTTCCAACACAGTGATAAACACAGGCAGATGCGGCATAACCTTTCACTCGGTTATAACCGTATGACATCCATGTACTTGACAGCTCACTGCGCGCATTCATTTCTTTAATGCCACTATCAACGATCTCATTGATAATAGTGCCGGTGCCGCCGCCCGAATATCCAAATATTAGATCAACGCCACTACTTTGTAATACCTCAACAGCCGCTTTTGCGCCGGTGCGAGTACCTTCCGGTAGTTCAACTGGAGCGTCACGAGCTTCGTTTTTAAAATCACTTTCTTTCATCAACCTATTCTCCAAAAATGCGGGTTTATTTTTGCTTTACATTTCCGAGTACAACCGCAAGCGGACAAATCATCAAGCTCAGAAACACCAAATGCTATAGACACCTTACGCCCATCGACAGCGCGCTGTCAATACTTGAGTTTGCTATAAAATGAAGATTTAATAAGACCGAACGCCATTAGGAAACGCGCTCAAAAAGCTAACAGAAAGTAGGTTAATGAGCCGATCAAAAGCTCCCGCTAAAATAAATAAATGAGCCAGTCACCATAGAAACATACCCAAAACACTTGAGATTTAGGTGTTAGGAGTGCGCCAATTTTTGTTCTTGGCAAGGCGGTACTCACAGGGATGTGAGGTATTAGGGCAATGCATCGCTACAAGGATGTAGCTTATTAGGGTAATGCAGGAGCAATTACCGAGGAGCAATTGCCGAGACAAAGCAGAATAGCCATTCTATTTAAGGCGGAGCAACACCGCCAAGGGCAAAAAGGGGCGTGCTCATGAGGCCTAAATTTCAAGTGTTTTGGGTATATGTCATTAACCTAGTTTCTCCAGTGGTGTTAGGCGCTTTGCTAAGCGGCTGCTCGCCGCAACGAAGCACGCAAGATATTTTCGATAACTATCTTTATCGCCTAGCCAACAGCCTGGACGTAAAACGCAATGACATCGAGCCTAGCGCTGTCCTGCCAACGTATCCCAGCAAAAGGGCGCTCACTTATCCAATACCGCCATTGAAAATCAATTTTTTAGAGTTTTTGAAATTATCCAACTGCGAGTTGCAGCGCTTGATTGGTCAGCGAAATAGCAGTTTGGGGAAGTTTATCAGCGGTTATCACAGCTTGTTATACCATCGGGAATTTTTACTACTCGCCGAGCGCTGTTTAGCGGGAATGGATAAATCCGCAAGCCGTTATGAGTTGCTGCAACAAGCGGTGAATCATAAAACCACCTACCGCGATGAGTTGTACTGGAACGCATCGTTTGCCGGCGATGAGTTTCGTTACCTATTTTCAGTTAGCAGTCAGGTATTTACCCCAGAGAAAATTGCCGACAAACCCACCGATTTAATTCAGGCACTGCAATTTTTCAATGCATGGCTAGGCGAAAATAGTCTTGACAAGCAGCGGCTGAGCCAAGCTTATCAAACGATTGAAAAAACCAAATGGTTGGGTGAGCTGCGTTTGACCATGACACTGGCGGTGAATAAATTAAAGCGAGCCGATGCGCTGATTCAACAGCGCTTAGAGCAGCGGCCGCTATGCTATAAACCGCAAGTAAACCGGCGCTTTACTATCGTAAAAAATGTGTTTTATCAGTTTTATATCGCAGAGGTTCAGGTGTTGCTTTCTAAACTGCACCAGCAAGCCCAAGAGTTATTGGCACTCATCAATCAACTGCAGAACAAGCAAAAAGCACATCCGGCGTTTGCCACTTTTTGGCGCCAGATTTATCTGGAAGAAAACGGCGAATGGCAACAATTTAACCGTGCCATAGAATCGCACACACTTTCCTGGCAAACTTTGTTAAAGCAGTGTGGTTTTTTACCGGGTAAATAAGGCGACATTGATTATTTCTGGCGTTTATTATTATTGAATTTCGTGAATTCAAAAACGAAGTGCACGCATAGAAACAGATTAAAGCTTTAGTAGGTCGTTTCAAACGCGTGAAAGGCATTCATTTTAATGTTAACAAGCGAATCAACGTTTTGTGTCGACTTAGTTTTTCCTCAGCAGAGCTTAGCAAGCATACCGCCTGTTGCAACCCGTTGTGAATAGGTTGCTATAAGCTCGTTACCCATCTTCTTGTGCGTCGCGGTTTGAAACAGGCGGTATCTTTTTTTTACCTGCGGGCAGTAAGTGCTGACTTCTCCATTTCGGATAGTCTACTTGCAATAACTTTTCCGGCCAGCTGCCGTACCAGGCATAACCGGTGCGCCGCTCGCGATCAAGCGCCGCGAGTTTGTACACCTTGCTGCCATCGCGGTTGGCCATGAAGGGTCGTTGAGTATGTAAATCGTAAAAACGCGCCCAAATTGGCTTCGCGCCGGCTTGTTTTTTTGCTTGCCAATCGTAGGTTGATGTGTGGTATTTAAAACGCTGCGTTTCCGCTGCTACTTTTTCTACCAAAAGGTTTTCGATTTTGTTTTTGTCCAGCCATCGTGCCGCTGCGACAATGGCAATCTTTACCTGTCTTGTAGGTTTCGGCTCTGCCATTAAATATTGCACCACGGACACACTTTCCTGACTGATTAAGCCGGGCAGTTCAAAGCTGCGAGCTGCTACGGGAGCCAGTGTCGACTTGTGGTATTGCCCCGCCCAAATAGTGGGTTCACCGTCAATACGTATTTGTAAATCCAGCAGCAGCTGCTCGCCTTTTTTCCAGGCGGCTTTACTTTTTTCTGCGTATTCACCGGGTAGTTCATTGAAGGGTATTACTCTGTTTGCGGCATCTCGCAATAAATTCAGTACACCGGGCATAACCTCGCCGGCAATGGTAATGTGCTGGCGATAGCCTTTCGCGGCGGGGGGGGAATGCGCCCAGCCGCCATTGGCATATTGGTGTACGAGTAAATAATTAAAACCCTTCAGCGCCGCTTGCAAATAGCCGCTGTGTCGAGTGCGCTGGTAGGCGTGCATTAAATAACGTATTTGCGGGTAGGTATTGCGGTTGTCGAGGCTTGAATCCTGTTTGCTTTTGTTGTTTATCACCTGCATTCTTTCTTGGTGACTGAGTTTTCTCAATAGGTGTTTGTTTTCTGGCCAGCCTCCATTGTCTCGCTGGTAAAGGAGAATATTTTCTGCGATGCCGTGAATGTCGTTTTCACCGAGATATTGGTCATCCGCGTCGGGGTTTTGATCGATCCAGTGCTTAGTTAGGTCTGAAAACGCTTTGATTTGAATTGTTGGTTGGCGCTCTGGCTCGGCAAGGGGCATATAGCAATAAAACATGGCGCTACAGGCTGCTAGCGCAGTCAGTGTTTTATTTTTGTTCGAGTTGAACATTTTTGTTCCCCAAATCATTTAGGCTTGTCGGACGATGTGTGGCTACTTGCAAGCTGCGCGAAAACGGAGCCGGCAAGGGCCGCTTGCTGTTTAACAATAGCCCGTACATTTTACGTGCAGAAAATTTTTGCGCCTACCCTAAAACAAAGGGCTTTGGCGGCGCCAGCATTGACTGATACTCGTATCCAAAACGTGAAGCGCTTACAGTGTAAGCGGTAAATCGAGGCGGGTTATGGTTTATCCGGAATTAATCATTTAAATCTACTGCGGGCGCCCTCGCTGCGATCCAACCGGATTAATTTAGCTTGATGGAAGTGACCATTGGGCGGCGTAGCGGAGCAATTTACCGCAGTCTTGACGCTTTTAACCTAAATTAATCAGTTGGATCGTAGCGAGGGCGGTCAAGGGACTGAAATTAGAGTGAATTTTTTAACTTTTGCGGCAAATTCGTAGTCACTCTACGGGTGCAGTCGAAAAATTGAAAAAGCGCTTTAATTTCAGTTCATTGGGCGTCCGCAGTAGATTCAAATGATTAATTTAGGTTTGGGCTGACCCTGGCGGATGCATAGGTATATATCTCGCTGTGAGGTGATCGCTACCCGTCGTTACTTGTCGATGGTGTACTTAGATAATGGGGTAGTGCTTGTGCACAGTGATGACAAGCGGGCCACGATTTCTCCAGGCCTTTGAGCAGGCGCTGTAGGGTGGTATACGCGGGCAAGTAATGGATAAAGAAATAACCTTTCTACGATTAATAAGATCTTACCCGTTAAGACATTCTCGCCACAGCAGACACGGAAATTCAGTAATTTTGCTTGCCTAACCTTGGAGAGCAGTACCAATATCATAATCATAATAAAAAAGGGCAGGTTTGCCTTGCCTGCCAAGCCGCATGGTTACTTCGGTAGGGCGATCAAAGCTTTTAGAATTTAAAGCTTCGATACGTCATTTGGTGGTAATGCTTGCTGCGCGGCGGTGCGATGCTCTGTTGTTAGAGTATGCCAGCGCTCTGCATTTTTAAACACTTGCTGTTGGGCATCCAGTGTTTGGTCGTAAGCCTGCAGTTCCTCGGCGGTGAGAACGTCGGCAATTTGCTGCTCTGTTGCCGCTTGCAGCAATTCGACTTGCTTGCGGGCTGCTTCCATAATTTCGCGACGTTTCGCCCGGTTTTCAATCAATATTTTCTTAACTTGCTCTGCTCGCTGCGGCGCAACCTGCATTTTTTGAAAAGTGGTATCGAGGACATAGGGCTTAGCTTGAGATAGTTGCGCATTGTTATCGATCGCGGCACTGACGACGCTAGCACCAAGAAACAACATAAGTAAAATATATTTCATAAGTTTTGACCCATCTTCATTTTTGTGAAGCGCGTTTATTTGCGGTGCCTCGGTTTCATTGTGGTGCGTTTGGCGTTTTCTCAAATACACCGTTAAGCCGCCTAAGAGCCTTAGTAACAGCCCTGCTGGCGCCGGCAGTGTGCAAATTGCCAAATGAGATATGTCGTCACCGGCGATTCAATTAACTCAAAAGCTACCAATAAGTTTGCACTACGAATGGGTAAAAAATATGGATGAAATAAGAAATACTCCTAGGTCTGCGATTGTTATTTGGGAGGACGAGGGAGCTATTCGCTTACTCTGTGGGTTGTGATTAGTCAATATTTAAAAAGCAATACTTTCCCTATCGCCTTCCCTACCGCGTTCCCTATCACCTTGCATACCAACTAAAGGGAAGCGGATAGATCCCAGGTGTTGTGTGGCGGTTTACCGTCCCACAAAGCGACGGTGCTCGGTGTGAGCGGCAATCGAGCAGGTGGGCGGCTGTTCCGATATTGCGGTAACGGTTTTGCCTGGCTTATGCTTTTACCGTGGGCGGGGGAAATAACGTTTACCAACGCATTAAGGTATTTGGGAAATTGTTGCGGTCTGTTGTAGTGGCGCTTTCGTTGCATTCGCCGCGGATAAACGTATTGGCAGGTATAAAGCTTTTGTCGATTATCCAATGCCCCTCACGACAAAATTGGTTTTCCATTAGCTTAATGTCCAATATTTCGAGCAGTTGTTTTTCCCGTGGCGGGCGGCTGCGCGGCCTTTGTTGCTGTGCGCGCACAGCCATGTTGTTGGTGGCATTAACTCGCTCAGGGCTGCGGACGCCAGCGATGCTAAGCTGAAAGTGCTTTAACCCGCTATCGCTTATGCGGGTTCTAAACTCGGTATGCTTGGCCAATTCTCGGTTAGAGGCGCAGCCAGCCAAGGAAAGCAGCAACATAAGGGCAAGGCCGGTGTATGCATTTAGCATTATTAACCATCTCCAAAAGGGGGCTTATTCTGGCGGGTCGTACTTATAACCTGCACCGTAAACTGAGCGAATTACCTCGTAGTCTGGCGCGGCATCTTGCAGTTTTTTGCGCAGTTTCTTGATGTGACTGTCCACTGTTCTATCGCTGACAACTCTGTAATCATTGTAAATGTTATCCATAATAAACTGGCGGGAAAATATTCTGCCAGGTTCCTGGAACAGCAATTTAAACAAGCTGAATTCAATACTGGTTAATTCTACCCGTTTCCCTTCCAGTTTAACGCAATTGCTGAACTGATCGAGTTCCACCTTGCCACCGCTTTGCTCAATGCTTTCTTGGCTGTAGCGGCGCAGTACGGCTTTTACTCGTGCCACCACCTCTCGCGGGCTGAATGGCTTGCAAATATAATCGTCAGCGCCGAGCTCCAGGCCCAGTAGGCGGTCGATTTCTTCCACTTTCGCGGTGACCATGATAATGGGTATTGCCGATTGCATGCGAACATCGCGGCAAATATCCAGGCCGCTTTTACCCGGCAGCATAAGGTCGAGCAAAATCAGGTCGGCGCTGTGGCTGGCAAGCCAGGGGTCAACTTCCAAACCGTTTTCGACATGGGAGGCCTTATAACCTTCCGCTATTAGGTAGTCTTGTATCAGAGAGCCCAGTTGGGGCTCGTCTTCAACAATAAGAATCTGACTCGGGTTATTGTCCGGCATGGCTTATCCTCCTGTGGGTAGTTTAATCGATATCGCCAGGCCGCCCAGTGGCGAAGCCTCGGCATTGATGGCCCCTCGATGGGCTTCGACAATGTTCTTACAAATGCTCAGGCCCAGCCCTGCGCCCCCGGTGGCGCGATTGCGAGAGGCTTCGACTCGATATAGACGCTCAAATATTTTTGCGAGTTCCGCAGCCGGAACGCCCGGTGAGCTGTCTTGCACATCGATGCAAATGGATGCTTTGTGTTGATAGGTCTTAATTTGAATAACTCCCGGTGCATCGGTGTAGCGCATGCTGTTTTCCAATAAGTTGCGCAGTAGCTGGCGAATGCGGTTTGTATCGCACAGTAATACGTTTTTAGCGCCGAGTGTATTGTTTAAATTCAAAACAATGTTCATGGTGTCGGCGCGCAGTTTATAGTCGGCCGCGATTTCGTCGATCAGTGCAGAAATGTCCACTGACTCTTTGGTGTAGGTGAGCGCGCCCAAATCCGATAGCGAAAGCTCGTACAAGTCGTTAATTAAACTGTTAAGCGAATCGATTTTCGATTTTAATAAGCCGAGATTTTTTGGGGTTGCTGGCCGAATACCGTCTTGCATAGCTTCGATTTGCGCTTTGATAACCGACAGCGGGGTACGCATTTCGTGGGAGATATCTGCCACCCATTGTTTTCGCGCGTTTTCATTGGCTGACAGCGTTTTAGCCAGTTCGTTAAAGTTGTTACACAGCTGGCCGAGCTCATCGGTTTTGTCTCGGGTAATGCGTACACTAAAATCCCCCCGCATTAATGTTTTTGCCCCTTTTGACAGCTCATCTAGGGGTTGTGTTAACCAGCGTGACACCATCAGCGCAATGCCAAAGGAGGCGAAAAAAATCACTGTGCCGAGAATGGCAAATGCCTGCTGTTGTTTGTTCAAAAACAAGCGGTCTACTGGACGGATAAAGTCGTTGGGGCGTACATAGCCAATCAGTGCCAGCGTATTGTCATCGGCGGTCAAACGGCGCCAAGAATATTCTCTATTGCGCGAGGGTAGGCCAACAATAAGGTCTTTATTGGTATCGGTTAATATTAATTGCTCGATAAACTTGCGCTCAGCCACCTGATTGCCTGGCGGAAGCGCCTGGTTTTTCGAGAGCGCCCGCTGCTCTCGCTGGTACAGGTACTCGCGGAAAGTGAGATAAGTTAAACGTTTCCACAGGCGATTATTTTTATTTAGGGTCGCCAAGGAGCCATCTCGCTCATAGATTTCAATCACCGCAGCTTCCAAAAATTGCAAACGGTCTACGGCCTGCTGAGAGGTGTACTCGAGAAAGCTTCTCTGCAAGCTGATGTATGTCAGCGCAACCATTGCCGCCAGGCTGACCACCAGGGTGGCGACAAAGGTGAACCATATTTTGAACTTGATACTTTTGATCATTGGCCGCGATCAGGCCTCGCTTCCAATAAATGACCGAGCGCGAGCTGCATGGTGGTCGAAGTCAGTTTGAAAAAATACACAGACACTTAAAGTATACAAGCTGTGGTTGGAACTTGATGCCC
Source organism: Cellvibrionaceae bacterium (assembly GCA_019634095.1). GTDB lineage: Bacteria > Pseudomonadota > Gammaproteobacteria > Pseudomonadales > Cellvibrionaceae > JAHQVY01. The sequence continues at coordinate 659 of JAHQVY010000056.1, read as the reverse complement.
GTAAAGATTGATATTTATAGCTTATCAGGGCGCGCTTAAGCCCTCTAGCCGCAGTGCCCCGCTTTGCTGTAGTGGCTATAGCGCAGTGATTCCGCGCCGATGCGAAGGGTGTCCAAATAGTCATCGCGAGTTTCCAAAAACATCGGCCAAGAACCTTAATTGACGCACTCATACCGGCAAAATCTCAAATACTGCGGGTGTAAATTAGCTTGCGATAGCAACCTTGCCGACGCACTCACACACTGCAATTTACCTGGCCACTTGCGCCTCAAGTATGGGCAAAGCGTTTCTAGGGGGAAATAGCAAAGCAGGCGCTTGCACTATTTTTGCTTATTTTTTGCTCATAAGATCCCGGGTTCCGCTGCTTCTCATCATTCTAGTGCATATACCTTTGATGAACGCGGGTGCCGGCTCGTTTATCAAACTGACAACCCCTAAAGCGGGGCTGTCTTGAACAGGTTTGTCTTGAACAAGGTTGTCTTGAACAAGGTTGTCTTGAACAAGGTTGTCTTGAAAGTGCACTTAAGCGCTTGCGGTGGCGAAAAATGGCATACCGGGTATTACATTGCCCGGGGTGGTTTAATTGATGTTGCGAGGGAAATTTTGCGAACCGGGTGTTGCCCGCTGCAGTGAATGACTCGGTGGTTGTCCGATGCCCC
>JAHQVY010000055.1 GCA_019634095.1 Cellvibrionaceae bacterium | reverse complement strand
CTTAAATAGAATGGCTATTGTGCGTTGTCTCGGCAATTGCTCCTGCATTGCCCTAATACCTCACATCCCTGTGAGTACCGCCTTGCCAAGAACAAAAATTGGCGCACTCCTAACACCTAAATCTCAAACGCTTTGGGTATATTATGGTTAATAACTTGTCATGCGCGCGACTGACATCGCTCGCGAAGTAACTTTTACGGATGGATAAGTTACCAGAAATGGCAACTTATCGGCATCGACATACCGTTTTCTTTACAAACACTGCAATAAATACTCACCCCAAGCTCCGACACGGCTGCTCACGAGCACCCAACCAATACTTCTTGCCACCGTGCAGAAAAAAGCTTACGCGCCTTTAGCAAACCGTAAACCACCGGAAAGTAAGTTGCGAACTTATGGAGACATATTCACAAAGGGCTTCTAACAAGGAGTGCCTTGTCTGAATGGCTTCGCGATACTTTGAGAGGATGGTATAAGGAACTGAACGCGAGGGCCAGTTGAAAACAACACATCGCAAGAGCTATGCTAGAAAAACTGCTAGATAAACAAAGGTGTTGCACCGAAGAATATGAAAGCCAGAGCAATTGATAGAGAAACGCAATACCCGGCGCAAGACTTATGCCGGGTATTGTTTGGAGATCAGCTGACCTTGGGTGATGAGTGCCGAGTAAAAACCCGTACTTAAAGCATAAGAGGCGCTAGCTCGCGGCGCCAAACGTCTTCATCGACAACACCAACATGCTTGTAGCGAATCACACCGTTGCTATCGACCAAGAAGGTTTCTGGGGCGCCATAAACACCCAAATCTATGCCAAAGCGCCCCTCGTTATCCACCACGTTTACGGAGTAAGGGTTGCCAAAATGCTTCAGCCAGCCCATGGCCGCTGAGTCTTGATCTTTGTAATTAATACCAACAATCTTGACACCCCGCTCGGATAAACGTATGAAAAACGGGTTTTCCACACGGCAAGTGGGGCACCAAGTGGCCCACACATTTAAAAGGAATGGCTCGCCCAGTAAGTCGTTTTTGCTCAGAACTTTCTCTTCACCCAGCACTTTCAATTTGAAATCGGGTAAGGGCTTATCCACCAGAGCCGACGGCAGATGAGCCGGATCATTCTGTAAACCGAGGTAGAGAAGCCCTCCCAACAAAACAAACACCGTTAAGGGGATGAATAACTTAAACCGGCTCATTTAGCAATTGCCTCCTGACCAACAAGGTTTTTATCGGTTTTCGCCGGCACCGGTTTGGTCTCGGCTTTCTTGACTAATTTGTAGCGTTTATCGGCCAGCGCCAGAAATCCCCCGGCAGCCATAAAGATAGCGCCCAACCAAATCCATCTCACGACGGGTTTGTAGTGAATGCGCACCGCCCAATCGGTATTGCTCAACTTTTCGCCTAACGCGACATAGATATCTCTAAAGAATCCGGCGTCAATCGCAGCCTCGGTCATTATACTACCACCGGACATATAGCGACGCTTTTCTGGGCTCAAACGAAACAGTTCTTCGCCATCGCGGCTAACCACCACTTCGCCGACATCTGCATTGTAATTTTGTGCGCGAACCTGACTCACATCGGCAAGCTCGTATTGGTAGCCCGCCGCTTCAATGGGCTTGCCCACGGTGAGACGCATATCCCGTTGGTCACTGTAAATGGTATTAATGGTGGCTCCCAACAGAGAAAGAGCGAAGCCTATATGAGCCAATACCATACCATAGTAGCTACGCGAGAGTCGCTTCAAACCCGCGGTCCGCGTACTGGCTTTTTCAGTGCGCCGCCAAACATCGGAAAGGGTACTTAAAATAACCCAGCTACCCAGCGCCACCGATATCGCCGCAGGGATGGAGTAATCTCCGCGGAAGGCCAAGGGCGCCAGCACGCCAATCCAAAAGCTGGCAATCAGCGGCACCAGTATCCAAAACCGCAGTTTTGACGCATCGGTTTTTTTCCAATTCAACATCGTGCCGATACCAATCATCACCGCGACAATCGCCATAATTTTGGTAAAGAACATATTGAACCAGGGCTCGCCCACGGAAATTTTGCCCAAATTAAAGGCATCTGAGGCCAGCGGATAGAGTGTACCCAGCAGCACGAAGTTCACCGTAATGGCAAACAAAATCGAATTGGCGAGCAAAAAGGTTTCGCGAGACATCAGCTCAAAGCCGGTGACACTCTTAACAGCTGATGCGCGGAAGGCAAACAGAGTCAGTGACCCGCCGATCACCACCGCTAAGAAGCCTAAGATGTACACCCCCCGTGTCGGGTCAGCGGCAAAGGCGTGCACCGAGGTCAACACCCCAGAACGCACTAAGAATGTACCCAACAGGCTCAAGGAAAAGGTGAAAATCGCGAGGAAAAGCGTCCAGTTTTTAAATACACCGCGTTTTTCGGTCATGGACAAGGTGTGAATTAAAGCGGTACCGGCCAACCAGGGCATGAACGATGCATTTTCTACCGGGTCCCAAAACCACCAGCCACCCCAACCAAGTTCGTAATAGGCCCACCAGCTGCCGAGGGCAATACCCACGGAAAGGAAACCCCAGGCAGAGTTGGTCCAAGGCCGGCACCAACGCGCCCATACGCTATCGAGGCGGCCCGAAATCAAGGCGGCGATAGCGAAAGCAAACACCACAGAAAAGCCCACATAGCCCATATAAAGCATCGGCGGGTGAATAATTAAGCCAAAATCTTGCAACAAAGGATTTAGGTCGCCACCGTCGCGAGGCACATTGGGCAAAACTCTATCGAAAGGGTTTGAGGTAAAGATAGTAAACAACAAAAAACCAACCGCGATAATCCCCATCACCGACAATACGCGAGCTAGCATCTCCAGGGGCAGCTTGGCACTGAATACGCTGACAGCCAGAGTCCAGCCGGAGAGAATTAACACCCACAGCAGCAGCGAGCCCTCGTGGCCGCCCCAAACTGCGCTGATTTTGTATTGCACCGGCAGCAGCGAATTTGAATGGTTGGCCACGTAGGCCACCGAAAAATCGCTGACATAGAATGACCAGGTAAGCAGTGCGAAGGCAATAGCAACAAACACAAACAAGCCCGCAGCTAGCGAACGAGAGGCGGACATCCAAATCAACTTGCCATTAAAGCTACCCACCATGGGTATAACCGACAGGGTAATTGCCATTAGCAGGGCGATAATAAGGGATAATTGACCAAACTCAGGAATCATACGACATACCTTTGCATTTCGCAGTGTGGTTGGCGGTGTCGTCTACCTGTAGGGTATCGGCCACTTCCGGCGGAGTATATTGTTCATCGTGTTTTGCCAGCACTTTGGAGGCCACAAATACGCCTTCTCTATCGAGCATACCGGTCAATACCACGGCCTCGCCCTCGGCGAATAAGTCCGGCAGAATCTCGTCAAAGGTGACCGAAATTTGCCCGATGCCATCGGTAACATCAAAGCGCACCAGTAAGCTGTCGTCTGCCCGCTCCACGGTGCCGGGAACAACACAACCGCCGGCGCGGATACTGCGCCCCATCGGCGCGTCGCCAGCCAAAATTTTCGAGGGCGGATAAAAATAATTCATATTTTCGCGCATTGCGTACACAGTTAAACCCACCCCCAACGTACTCACTGCGACGATAAACATGACCAACATTAAACGTTGCTTTCTTACAGTATTCATAGCTCTACTCAGACTCAAGTTCTCGAGATGGTTGATTTGAGGTCGAGGTATTAGCCCCCGCTTCTTGACGAAGCTTATTGGCCCGCATTAATTTAAACAATTGCTTGCGCTGCAAACGCGGAAACGCAGCCAAAAACACTATACCGACCAAAGTGATGACATAACTCGCCCATACGTAAGGACCGTGACCTTTCATCCAAAAAAAGGCCTGCAATGATTCAAACTGAAATTCCAACTTAACTCACCTCTCCAATAGATTGCACCCAACGGGTTTTCTTTTCGCGACGCAAAACCTCAACCCGTATCTGAGAAATCAACAACCACGCATAAACCGCATAAAAAGCCAGAATCATGGTAATTAATGGATATGCCATGCTTGGGTCGATGGCCGATTTCTCGGTTAATTTTAAGGTTGCAGGCTGATGCAGGGTGTACCACCAATCAACTGACTTATAAATAATAGGAATATTTACCATACCAACTAGGGCCAATATGGCGCTGGTTTTATCAGCGGCCTCCTGCTGGCGATAGGCGCTTTGCAGAGCGATAATTCCCAAATAAAGGAAAAATAGCACCAGCATTGACGTTATTCGAGCATCCCATTCCCACCAAGTTCCCCAGGTGGGCTTACCCCAGATGGAACCAGTTATCAAAGACACAAAAGTTAATACCGCGCCCACCGGCGCTGCGGACTTGAGCACCATAAAAGAAAGCTTCATACGCCAAATTAGACCAATGGCGCCGCTGATTGCCATAACGTAATAGCCGGCCAACGCGAGAAATGACGCCGGTACATGGATATAAATGATTCGGTAACTGTTGCCCTGTTTTGCATCGGGCGGCGCGAACGCTAGGCCCCAAATGCTCCCCACCACTAAAAGAATCACCGCCGCAGCGGCTATCCAGGGAAGCCAGACCGTTGTTTTCTCATAAAACCACTTGGGTGAACCCAAACGATGAAACCATTGCCAAGTCACAAATTTCTCCAAATCTATTTTTATTCAAAGCGCAAATAAAATTCAAAAATAAATGAATAGAGGAAATACCGATTTTAGTCCCTCGCTGAGCTGAGTAATACCAGCGATCGACATTTTATTCGCCTGATAAAACCGTTATTCGTTACTAAAAACCTTGCCACTAAAAGATTTCTATCAAACTAACTGGACGACTTAAGCTTATAAGCCTGAGAACAATTTTCATTAGCATCTAAAATGTTTTGCGTTAGTGCCAGTATCGACCGTGTACACAGGTGTTTTTTAATGCAAAATGCGGCTACGAATCAACACTTATTCTCAACGCACCGGAAACCGCGAGAGGCGCCAACACTAAGGCCGCTGTCAACATTGCTCCCAACACCGCAAATTGACCCGAAACACTATACCCATCTATGGCTGATCGTACGGCGGCTGTTCCAAAAATTAATACCGGAACATACAAGGGCATAATAATCAACGATAATAACAGCCCCCCGCGCCGCAAGGCCACCGTAAGCGCTGCTCCAATCGCACCAATGAGACTCAGGCAACAGGTACCTAGAAACAAACTCGACACTAATGGTAAATACCCTTCTGCCGGCAGCGACATCATTACCCCCAAAAATGGCGATAGCGCAGTGAGGGGCAAGCCTGTCGTTAGCCAATGAACAAACACCTTATTAATAACAATTAAATAAAGCGACTGGCCACTCAATAACATTTGCTCCAGCGAGCCATCTTCCCAGTCACTGCGAAACAGCCGGTCGAGAGATAAAAGTGTCGCCAAAAGCGCCACAATCCAAATCATACCCGGCGCTAGCGGCGCCAATACTTTGCCTTCGGGGCTAATACCCAACGGCACAAAAATAATGATACAAAAGAAAAAAATCAGCGGATTAGCCACTTCACCGCGATTGCGAAAGGCGAGAACAAATTCTCTTCTCAATGAGGCACTGAGCACATGACTTTGCGGCGCGATGTCGCTCACTGCTCACCTCCTGCAAACTTTGCCATGTTAAGCGTTTTTAAATTTCCAAGCGCAGAAGCCTGGTGCGTGGTAAGCAACACCAAACCGCCAGACTTTGCGTGGTCATCAATACGCTGTTCCAATTGCGCAACCCCGGCTTTATCAATGGCGGTGAAAGGCTCATCCAAAACCCAAAGCGGCGCTTCAGAAATATACAAACGGGCCAGTGCCACGCGGCGCTGTTGCCCGGCTGACATATGAAGACAGGGAATATCGCCATAACCCGTTAAACCCACTTTGGCGAGCGCATTGAGAAAAACTGTGTCGAGGCTGCTCCGTGCAGAAGCAGCGGCAACGCCGTTCAAACCGAAATACCAGTGCAAGTTTTCCAGAGGCGTGAGCGAAGGATTAATTCCCGCGTGATGACCGTGATATAGCAGTGAGGAGTGAAACTCATAACCCCGGGCCACCTCGCCACACCAACGCACCTCGCCCTCGTAGTGGCTGGACAGACCCGTTACAATGCGCATCAATGTCGTTTTGCCGACACCGTTCGGACCGGCAATGTGCACAACATCGCCGGCATCATATTGCGCATTGAGTCCAGAAAAGATGAGACGCTCTTCGCGTTCACAACTGAGATTCACCAACGACAGTTGAGCTTTATTCACCGATCACCGCCCGAAAAAAGCCGCCATTATAAACATCCGGCTTGCCACCACAATACCCACTAAGGCAAGTCCGTGTGAGATAACCTACATTAAATAGAGCGCTTTTCAATTGTTACTCCCACAAGTATTGGCCACATTTTGGAACTTTCCACAATCACTCAGCTTCTCCTAAACCAATCTGGGCAATCAACGGCGGATTCCCTGGTAAAACTTATCGAATCTGGGGCTATTAAACCTGGAACGGTTTTAAACGCGATGGTGGCGCGCAGTACGGTACTCAACCCGCAACAACAGCGTTTATTATCTGAGCTTTGGCAAAGCAGCGCAGAAACGCAAGCGGCCGAAGATTCTGCAGCACTGGCGCCACCGCAATCGCGCGCTGGACACGCCACAAAAAATCACGCCCTCGGCGATCTCTTGCTGCAACCCCAGCTCAGAGCGGTGGCCTTAAAAGTGCTCAACACCCAGCAGTGGGTAGTAACCGACCAGAACTTGGCGAGCGGACAGACTCTTCGCATTCAATTGCGCGAAGACCGACAATTCCAACTGCTCAAACCATTGCCAATTGGCACCCAGGCTACAACTGGCCAGGACCATAAGCTCCATCCGCAATCCTTACCAATCGCCTCGGCTGAATTGAAAACCTCGAACAGCCCGCCACCGCTAACCCCGGGAATTTACGGGAAAAAACATTTTCAGGTTGCCACGCCTCTCTCCACCAGCCTCCCAAGCGGCAACGACCGGGCCAATCAAGCGCAGATTCGGAGCACCCTAGACTCGGTATCGACAAACATGGTTCACCCCAATCAGCTAGAGGCAGCTAAAATTCGCCACTATTTGCGACACACTCTACCGCACGGCCAAAATGTATCCCTTGTGATTAAACAGTTTCAACAAGTGCTGACCGCAACGGAAAAAATGTCGCCCGAGCTTAAGTCGCTGACACTCGAACCAAAAGCATGGCAAATACTGGGGCAATTGGTAGCAACGCTAAAAGCGCCACAACAATTGCAGCAGGCAAGCATTTTAAAAACCGCCCTAAACAACAGCGGCGTTTTTGCAGAAGCCAAACAACGCATCGCAGCCAGCTCAGCACTGGCCCTGTCGCAACCAAACGACAAAGGCGTGCAGCCGAGCTCGCAGATATCGTCGCCCAGCGACCCTCATAGCGGCGATACAAAAGTACTTTTAAGCCAACTGCTGCAACTCACCTCTCCCGCCCAAAACCCGAACGTCGCCAGCCAAACTAACCCCATCGCACAGAGCCCATCGCTGCTATTTCAAGTGTTAAATCAATTACAAGGTCTAGGGAGCAATAATCGGCAGCAGGCACGGGAATTTTCAGCCATCGCCAATCAACAGATTCACGCCCTCACACGCAGTGCATTATTTAAAATCACCGGCCTGCAACTACAACAATTACTGCAACAAAGTTCGGAGCTGGCTCCTGCAAACCAGGGTGTAACGATAGAAATTCCCGTCAAAATTGCCGAGCAAATACTCCCTTTGACTATATATATTGAGGAAAAACCCAGCAACGATCAGCGTGAGCAAGAAAAATCGGAAAAGCAGACACAGGCTCGCGATACAAAAGCCAGTAAACGCTGGAGGGTATTTTTAGAATTCGACTTGGAACAACAGGGCAAGTTTACTGGCGAAATTAACTTAGTGGAAAATCGGGTTCAGGCAAAATTTTGGGCAAATAATGCGAGCCTTCGCCGGCAGGCAAAAGAACAACTGGAGACTCTGAAACAAAAAATGCAAGCCTCTGGAATTGAAATAGAGGATATTGCAATAGCCAGTAACGAGCCACCAAAACGCAGTATCTCGATGGGATATTCACTGGTAAACGTGACCACATGAACTCCCCTGATTTAAGCAAGGCCATTGCCCTATTTTACGATGGCGAAAGCGCGCCAACCGTCACCGCTAAAGGTTGTGGTTTAGCGGCGGATGATATCGTCGCTCTCGCCATGGAGAACGATGTACCGCTGTGTGAGAATGCCCCATTGGCGGAACTCTTGTGCCAACTCGAAATAGGCGATCACATTCCAGAAAACTTATATATTGCCGTGGCTCATATCATCGCTTTTGCGTATGACTTAAAAATTCAGTCAACTAAACTTGAAAATCCTGAAAAACGCTGATTGTCTTTCACTCCAAGCTTGACGCAGCTCCCGAAACGCGGAGCGGGCCTATCGTAGAATACTGGTGTATACATAAAGCTGGTAATTAACTATGGCCTTCCAAATTAGCAACCAAGAAATCGTTCAACATCATTTTCATACTGGCTTGT
>JAHQVY010000054.1 GCA_019634095.1 Cellvibrionaceae bacterium | reverse complement strand
GGAACCATCAGTGATTCCGCGACAAAAATCGTGAATTGCATGCAGGCAGCGGCGCGCCAAGTCTCAATGCCAGTGTGCTCGTCTGAGGCAATTAAGAACATTATCGGCCTCGGTTTGCCGGAGGCGCTGGCTGCGCTTTACCCCACTGCTGACGAACAAGAAAAAGCGCGAGTGCAGAGGGCTTACTCAGAGCAATTTATGTCTCAGGACACGACGCCTTCACCGTTTTTCCAAGGTGCCCGGGAAACCATGCAACAGCTCAAAGCGCAGGGGCATTTTATCGCGGTTGCCACGGGTAAGAGTCACCGCGGCCTGCAAAGGGTGCTGAATCTCTTGGCTATGGAGGATTTCTTCGACGCCACCCGTTGCGCGGATCAAACCGCGTCTAAGCCCAACCCTTTGATGTTGTGTGAGCTATTGCGAGAATTTTCCTGCGACGCTGCCGATGCGGTGATGGTTGGCGACACTGAATACGATATGGCGATGGCGCAGGCGATTGATATGCCGAGAATAGCGGTGAGCTACGGTGCCCATCATATAGATCGTCTGCGACCTTATCAGCCGCTGTTGTGTGTCGATAAATTCGCGCAAATTCTCGAATGCTCCGCTTTGCAAGTCGCGCCTGGCGCTTAGTTTTTGGCGCTTATTTTTGGCGCAAGTTTTCCAGCTCATCGTTTAATGTCAGCCAGTGTTCTTCTCTGTCTGAAATTTGTTTACGCAATTCGCCTTGTGTTTTCATAAGTTTACTTAATTTGCTATCGGCGGTGTTATATAGCTCGGTATCACCTAGCTGCTGATCGATGTCTTGGAGTTGCTTTTGTGAGCTTTCCAATTCTCGTTCGAGCTGTTTTATTTTATGCATTAAGGGTTTGAGTTTTTCGCGTTTCGCCGCGGCAGTTTGACGCTGGGCTTTTTTATCTTGTTTGCCAGTTGGCAGTGTTTCTTTGTCCTCTGCGTGGTTTTTGTTTTGCTGCAGCCACAGCTGGTAATCGTCGAGTGTGCCGTCAAAGCTTTGGACTCGGCCGGCATCTACCAGTAAAAATTCATCCACCGAATTTTTAAGCAGATGGCGGTCGTGTGAAACAATTACCACGGCGCCGGAAAAATTTTGCAACGCGAGTGTCAGGGCTTGGCGCATTTCAAGATCGAGGTGATTGGTGGGTTCGTCGAGCAGCAGCAAATTTGGTTTTTGCCAGCAAATTAGGGCCAGTGCTACGCGTGCTTTTTCGCCCCCGGAAAAGTGGCTAATGTTTTCGAAAGCCCTGTCGCCTTGAAAACCAAAGCCGCCCAGATAGTTGCGTATTTCCTGCTCGCTGGCCCTGGGTGATAAACGTTGAACGTGCAGTGCAGCGGAAGCACTCAGGTCGAGCGCTTCTAATTGATGCTGCGCATAATAGCCCAACTTTAAATGCAGTGAGGGGTTGAGCTCGCCTTGAAGCAGCTGTGTTTCACCGGCCAGCGCTTTAATAAGCGTTGATTTACCCGCGCCGTTTTTGCCCAATAAACCGATTCTGGAGCTGGCCAATAGTGTGAGGTTAATGTTCTCTACAATTGTTTGATTGTCGTAGCCTAGGGCCGCTTGTTCAATGTTAAGCAATGTTTCGGGCACTTTTTCCGCGACTGGAATAACAAAGCTAAAGGGCGAGTCCACGTGCGCCGCCGCAATTTTTTCCATGCGCTGCATTTCTTTTAAACGGCTTTGTGCCTGTTTCGCTTTGGTGGCTTTAGCTCTAAAACGCCGCACAAAATCTTCGATTTCTGCTATGCGTTGTTGCTGTTTTTGATAGGCGGCACTCTGTTGAGCTAGTCGCTCTGCTTTTTGCTGCTCGTAGTCGGAGTAGTTGCCTTTATAAGTGTGGATCTGTTGGTGTTCGACGCTGTAAATGTGCGAGACAATATTGTCCAGAAAATCCCTGTCGTGACTAATAATGAGTAGCGACCCCGGAAAGGTTTTGAGCCAATCCTCTAACCACAGGGCGGCATCTAAGTCTAAATGGTTGGTCGGTTCATCCAATAGCAATAAGTCTGCGCGGGACATTAAAGTGCGGGCTAAATTCAAGCGAATTTGCCAGCCGCCGGAAAATTCGCTTACCAAACGGTTGGCGGCGTCCTTCGCAAATCCCAGGCCGTGCAATAGTTTCTGGGCACGGGTTTCTATGGTGTAGCCCTGGATGTGTTCAAGCTGCTCGTAGAGTGCCGGCAATTTGTCGCTGTCGAGCTGAGAATCAATGGCTTGTTTGATTCGCAGGTATTCACTGTCGCCGCCGATGATGTAGTCCAGTACGCGACTGTCGATGGCGGTTATTTCCTGTGCCATATGGGCCAGTTTCCACTGGCTGGGCACGCTCACCCGGCCTTCATCCTCTTGTATCTCACCCAGTAGCAAGCGAAATAGGCTGGTTTTGCCCGCGCCATTGGCGCCAATAAGGCCGCATTTCTGGCCGGGATGAAGGGTGAAGCTGGCGTTGTCTAATAAGACTTTGGTACCCAGTTGCAGGCGCACCGTATTAAGTTTCATCATGGAGAGAGAAGGCCTTAGAGCAGAATGTCGTAGTTGAATTGATAGAGTAGTTGGGTGAGGCGGATGAGTGGCAAGCCGATTAACGCGCTGGGGTCGTCGCTACGTATAGCGTCAAATAGCGCGATGCCGAGGGCTTCGCATTTAAAGCTACCCGCGCAGTCGAGGGGTTGCTCTAGCTCGACATAGCGCTGGATCTGACGTTCCGAAAGCTGACGAAAGGTTACCTCAGTGGCGATTACATCGCTGAGCCAATTCCCAGTGTTGCTGTCGAGTACACAAATTGAAGAGTAAAAGGTGACGCTTTGCCCAGCGCAGCGCTGCAACTGCAGGCAGGCTTGTTCCGCGTTGTCGGGTTTGCCGAGGATGAGTGCGTTTAGCGCGGCTGTTTGATCCCCCGCGATGATCAAGTAATTCTTGCGGCCTGCCAGTGCCCGAGCTTTGCCCAGGCCGAGCCGTTGCGCGAGTTCGGCAGGGCTTTCGTTGGCCGCAGGTGTTTCGTCGATGTTGGCCGCCTGCCATTCAAAGGCTCGACCCAGTTGTTCGAGTTGCTTACGGCGGTAAGGAGAACCCGAAGCGAGCAAGAGTTTGGGTTTCATGGGATGGCTTTCTATACTCCCTAATTCGGCTATTAGATGATTAGCGGGCGGGTTTGCGACTTATTATGGACGAAATCAAAATGAAAGCTAAGGTTTCCTTTGACAAGGAATAGTCATTTCCATATCATCGCGCGCTTATGTCAGAAGGCACCTCTTCAAAAGTGCTGCCGCGTTTGCTTGAACCCAGGAAGCTTGTTCAGCTCGGTGCCGTGTTTAAAGGCATTGTTCCTGGCGACCTTTTAAGCCGCTTGGCGGATGCTACCGTTGCTTTACCGCAGTTTCGCGCAGAGTTGCACTTTGTGCTGGGCGACGGTGGTGAAAGGCTTATGCGCGGCAAAATCCATGGGCCGGCAGTGCTGCAATGTCAACGCTGCCTTGAGCCGATGAATTACACGCTCAGCGCCGAGTTCGCTTTGGCAGTGGTGTGGGACGAGGCGCAGGCGATGAGCTTGCCAAAATACCTCGATCCGTGGATTGTGACAGAGCAGGAAGCTGACTTGTATCAGATCCTGGAGGAGGAGCTGCTGCTTTCCATGCCGGTGGTAGCGTATCACGAGCATCACTGTATCGACAGCAAGCTGCTGAGCGCCGGTGAAGCGGTGAGCGAAACCTCGCAGCAATCAGACAACCCTTTTGATGTGCTTAAACAATTGAAAAAAGAGCAATCCGCGGACTGACAGGCCGATTGCTAACTGGAGTAAACAATGGCTGTTCAACAAAATCGTAAAACGCGTTCCAAGCGCGGCATGCACCGCTCCCACGATTCTTTGACGGGGCCCACTCTGGCCACCGATAAAACCACCGGAGAGAGGCATCGCCGGCACCACATTACTGCCGATGGCTTTTATAAAGGCCGTAAAGTCCTCAATCTCGGCACTGATGATGACGATACCGAAGAAGGCTAGGCTTGTCTGAGCCGATTCACTTAGCCATAGACGCTATGGGCGGCGACCTAGGTCCCCGTCCTGTTGTTTCAGCCTCAATATCGCTGCTCGCGGCTCACCCTACTCTTAAGCTGACCTTAGTCGGTGATAAGTGCCAACTGGGTTCCTTAATCGAAAATTCATCCTCAGCTAATAGTGAACGGCTGTTGTGCCGTCACGCCAATGATGTAGTGACTATGGCGGATTTGCCTGGCCACGCGCTGCGGCATAAGCGGCAATCGTCTATGTGGCAATGCCTGGAATTGGTGGCGAATGATGAGGCGGACGGCTGTGTCAGCGGCGGCAACACCGGTGCACTGATGGCTCTTAGTCGACGCCTAGTAGGCACTATCGGCGATATCAAGCGCCCCGCAATCTGCAAGCTCGTGCCCACTGCGGGTGGCAAGAGCCTGTTGCTGGATCTGGGGGCAAACTTAAATTGCTCGCCTCTTCAGTTGTGCCAGTTTGCTGTTATGGGGGCGGCTTTGGCCAAAGTTCACGGTTGCCAGCAGCCCAAGGTGGCCTTGTTAAATGTCGGTGCAGAAACGTCTAAGGGCGTTGCAGATATTAAAGTCACTGCCGATTTGCTGCGCGGTTCCAACGATTTTACCTTTGCCGGCTTTATCGAAGGACACAATCTCTATTCCGGCGATGTTGACGTTGTGGTTTGCGATGGCTTCGTTGGCAATGTAGCCTTGAAGGTTAGCGAGGGCGTGGCTGATTTCATTTTCTCCGATTTGAAGCGACGCTTTGCTTCTGGCTTTATCTCCAGATTGTTGTTTCTTATTGCGGCACCTGTGTTGAGGGCTTGGGCAGAACGCTTTAATCCGGCGCATTACAACGGCGCGGCCTTTTTAGGATTAAAAAAAACGGTGGTTAAGAGTCACGGCGGTGCCGATCATTTGGGTATTCAAAAGGCGATTCTCACTGCGATTGAGCACGTTGAGGCCCACATTCCCCATCGCATTGCGTTGCGGCTTGCGGGGCGGTCGCCCTAATATGCGTCTGATTCCGCTCGGGAGGAGCGATTCATTTTTCGTGTCAATTACAAGATAGATGTGGATCGAACAATGTCGAACAATAATAATATCGCTTATATTTTTCCCGGCCAAGGTTCCCAGAAAGTTGGCATGCTGTCAGAACTCGCCGCGGCTTACCCGGCAGTGGCTGCCACCTTTGCCGAAGCCTCTGCAGTATTGGGATACGACCTTTGGCACAAAGTCAGCGTCGGCCCAGACACCGAGTTGAATCAAACAGAAATGACTCAGCCAGCTCTGCTGACTGCGAGCATTGCCGCTTGGAGGGTGTGGCAGCAGGTGTCGCCGTTTCGCCCCGCCTACCTGGCTGGCCACAGTTTGGGGGAGTGGAGTGCACTGGTGGCTTCTAGAGTGATCGCTTTTCCCGAAGCGCTGCGCCTGGTGCGACTGCGAGGCAAATTTATGCAAGAGGCGCTGCCCGAGGGTGAGGGAGCCATGGCGGCTATCATCGGCTTGCAAGATGATTTGGTCGAAAAGGCCTGCCATCTCGCAGAGCAGGATCACCCGGGAATGGTGGTGGCGGCAGTAAATTACAACTCCCCCGGGCAGTTGGTAATTGCTGGCAACAAGCTCGCGGTGGGTACTGCCGCTTCACAGGCCCTTGAACTGGGAGCAAAGCGCGTACTGCCCTTGCCGGTTAGTGCTCCATTCCATACTTCGCTAATGAAGGGCGCGGCGGAAAAGTTGGCGGCCGAGATGCGTTCCACAAAGTTCTCGGTTCCCGAGATACCCATTATCCACAATGTATCTAAGGCGGAAGAGCGCGATCCGAATCAGATCCGAGAATTAATGATTACTCAAATCTATTCACCGGTACCTTGGGTCGATTGCGTGCACTCACTGCGTGCGAGGGGTGTCGATACCTTGGTAGAGTGCGGCCCCGGTAGGGTGCTTCTCGGCTTATGCAAACGCATAGATCGCAAGCTGCGATTATTGAATGTCGAGACGCCGTCTTCATTCGAGTCGACAACTGAGGCGCTGGCGGAGCTTGTTCCCCAGGTTTAATTAAGACGTGTGTTTTTATACCACTCATTTAATTTACCCACTAAATTAAGCGATAGCGTTAGATCTAAGGAATAGCGAAACAAATCTGAGGTTGGCCTATTATGTTATTTGAAAACAAAGTTGCTCTGGTGACCGGGGCGAGCAGAGGTATTGGGGCTGCAATTGCCGAGGCTCTTGCAGAAGCCGGTGCAACGGTGGTGGGTACCGCAACATCCAGTGAAGGTGCCGAGAGAATCACCTCGCGCTTCGCAGAGAAGCAGTTCAAGGGTGAGGGGCTTGCGCTTAACGTGGTGGATGCGGACAACATTGCGGCGGTGTTAAAAAATATTCAGGAGCGCTACGGGGCGCCTTCTGTGCTAATTAATAATGCGGGTATAACCCGCGATAATTTAATGATGAGAATGTCGGATGACGAGTGGTTGGAGGTGATTAACACCAATCTCAGCGCGGCTTTCCGCATGACAAAAGCGGTGCTTCGCGGCATGATTAAAGCCCGCTGGGGCCGAATAGTGAATATAAGCTCAGTTGTGGGTCAAATGGGTAACGCCGGGCAAGCGAATTATGCGGCAACCAAAGCGGGTGTGGCCGGTTTTTCTCGCTCTTTGGCAAAAGAAGTGGGGTCGCGAAATATCACCGTGAATTCGGTAGCCCCCGGTTTTATCGAAACAGACATGACTAAGGTGTTGCAGGAAGATCAAAAACAGCAAATGCTCAGTGCCATTCCGATGGCGCGTTTGGGCCAACCAGAAGAGATTGCCGGCGTGGTGAAATTCCTCTGCAGCGAGGCAGCAAGCTATATTACCGGAGAAACTATCCATGTAAATGGTGGTCTGTATATGAGTTAACTTATTGAATTTGTTAAGAAAAGTTAGTTTCCGCAATAAATTTTTATCAAAAAGTTACAACCGGAACAAATTCGAGTTAAAATGCGCCCACTTGTGGGCCGGATGATTGATATCAGGGCCGCTTTATTTCGGCGGTGAGGTGCGGCTTAGATCTAGTTAAAACGGCTTCACTGTAAGATTATGCTTAGGAGTTGAACACTATTATGAGTAGCATTGAAGAGCGCGTTAAAAAGATTGTTGCAGAGCAACTCGGCGTGAAGGAAGAGGAAGTAAAAAACGAAGCGTCCTTCGTGGAAGATTTAGGGGCAGATTCTCTGGATACTGTCGAGCTTGTCATGGCTTTGGAAGAGGAGTTCGAGACAGAAATTCCCGACGAAGAAGCCGAGAAAATCACTACGGTTCAGCTCGCGATCGACTACATCAATGAAAATCTCGCCTAGCTTTTGATTTATACTGATAGTTGTACAAGCCTCCAGCAGAAGCCGTCACTATGAGAATAGTACGGCTTTTGTGTTTTATGCGGCCGGCCAATGTTCTGCATATCGCGCAAGCGAGTTGTTCTGCGCTGTTTTTTTGCTTGCTGGCCTTTAGTATTGAATGACACTAGGACGATTTAAAAGGTGGTTTCTGTGAGTCGACGTCGAGTAGTTATTACGGGTTTAGGCATGGTTAGCGCGCTTGGACACAATGTAGCCGACACCTGGCAGTCAGTGGTGGCTGGCAAGAGCGGCGTTCGCCCGATCACCACTTTTGATGCATCGTTGTTTAGCACGAGAATTAGTGCTTCAGTGCAAGCCCTCGATCTCGACCCCTACATAGAGCCGAAAGAGGCGCGCAAAATCGATCCGTTTATTCGCTACGGTATGGTTGCCGGGATCCAAGCCGTCGAGGATTCGGGCTTGGTGGTAACAGAAGAAAACGCGGCGCGCATCGGCTGTGTGGTTGGCTCTGGTATCGGCGGTTTGAGTTCTATTGAAGATACAGCTTTAGCGATCGATGAAAAAGGACCGCGTCGGGTATCGCCCTTTTTCGTGCCGGGTTCAATTATTAATATGATTGCCGGTCACTTATCGATTCGCTACGGTTTTAAAGGCATTAATATTGCCATCTCAACCGCCTGTACCACAGCTACTCACAGTATTGGTCTAGCGGCGAGAGAAATTATGTACGACGCTGCAGATATTATGGTGGCGGGCGGTGCTGAAATGGCGACCACCCGTGTTGGCATTGGTGGCTTTGCTGCGGCTAGGGCATTGTCGAAGCGCAATGAAGACCCCGAAAAAGCTAGTCGTCCCTGGGATAGAGACCGCGATGGATTTGTCTTAGGTGATGGTGCGGGGATTCTCGTGCTAGAAGAGTATGAGCATGCGCGGGCCCGCGGTGCAAAAATTTATGCGGAGTTGGCCGGCTTCGGCACCAGTTCAGACGCGTACCATATAACCTCGCCCTCTGGCGATGGGGCCGCCTTGTCGATGCGCAACGCGCTCAACGATGCAAGGTTACATGGCGACCGAGTAAATTATATAAACGCCCATGGAACTTCGACTCCCGCAGGCGATTTAGCCGAATGTGAAGCGGTAAAAGCGGTGTTTACCGATCACGCGAAAAATTTGGCGGTGAGCAGCACAAAGTCGATGATAGGCCACTTACTGGGGGCGGCAGGGGCTGTTGAGGCAATATTTTCTATTTTGGCGATTCGTGATCAGGTGGCTCCGCCGACGATCAATTTGGATCAGCCCGACACCGGTTGCGATTTGAATTTTGTGCCGAATCAGGCGCAAGCTATGGCCATAGAGGTATCCATGAGCAACTCCTTCGGTTTTGGTGGCACCAACGGTACCTTGGTATTTAAAAAAGTGTAAACGCAGCCTGCGTTGGCAGTGCGACCGGTGTGGCAATTACAGTGACATTGATGTCCACGCCGCAGTGTCCAAGCTGCAGGCAAAAAGTTTCTGTGGCAAATTTGACGGTGTTTATTTTCATAAACAATTTGATGCTGTTGCTGTGATGGTGAAACGGTTTTTACTGAATGGTAAGCTTGCCGAGAGCGCCGCGCCCTTGTCCCCGGGGGATCGGGCGTTTAACTATGGCGACGGTGTTTTCGAAACACTGCGTTACGTGGGCGGAAGGGCGCCTCTGCTGGCTTTTCATCTCTCCCGTTTAGAGCATGCGTGCAATACCTTGCGACTGCCCATAGTCACTGCTGATATCGAAAGTCGTGTCAACTTGTTTTGTAGGCTATTGCGAGAAACAGAATACTGCCGAGGCGTGCTGAAAATCTTAGTCAGCAGAAGTGAGGGAGCTAGAGGCTGTTACCTGCCCACAAAATCACAAGCTCAAGTGTTTCTGAGTTATCAGTCCCCGACGCCAGAGCATGTCCGCGAAAAGCGAGTTGAGCTGATTGAAGCGCCTCAGCCCCTGCCAAGCTCGAGCGCACTGGCCGGTATTAAGCATCTGAGTCGCCTAGGTTATATAGCGGCGGAGCTGTCTTTGCCGGCACCCATCGAAGCGATGCAAGAAATGCTGCTGTTGGATGCAGACTGCCGGGTGATTGAAACCATGCACCACAATATTTTTTTTAGGCTTGGGCGCTGCTTGCACACGCCGCAACTTAACCGTTGTGGTGTGAGTGGTATTATGCGGCGGTGGGTGATTGACGAAGTTGCACAGGCAGATTTAACCCTAGAGCAAGGGCAGTATTACACCGGCTTTTTCGATAATGCTGATGAGGTATTTATTACCAATGCGGTGCAGGGGGTTGTGAGTGTGAGTAAATTTCAGCACCGTGACTTTAACGATTGCTCCGTCGCGGCAGATTTGCAAGCTGCACTGCAACGAAAGTTTAATTTTTATGAAAGTTGATCCTATTCGCGTCATTTTATCACTGAGTGTCTGGTTTTTATTTATGGTGGCCGGCTCAGGTTATTACATTTGGCTTTGGATGAACACGCCTTTCAGTATTGCTAAAGAGCATCGGAGTTTCACTATTGCTCGCGGTGAGTCGCTCTATGGCGTTGCCTATGATCTCAGGCAAAGAAATATGCTGCGCTGGTCCAGGGCGTGGGTGTTTTATGCTCGCATGACAGATATGGCGGCAATTAAAGCCGGTGAATACAAGTTAAGTGAGAAAGAATCGCCACTTTCTTTGTTGGCAAGGTTTCAATCGGGGGATGTTAAACAGTATCGTATTACCTTGGTTGAAGGTTTAACCTTTAAAAAGTTTCTGGAAAACTTACACAATCATCAAGGTGTCCAAGCCACTTTAAAAGGTAAGTCGCAAAAACAGATTTTACAAATTTTGAATTTAGATATTCAGCATCCAGAGGGGTGGTTTTTCCCAGACACTTACCAGTTTTCTCGCGATGATAGCGATGTAGATATTCTGCTTCGTGCTCATCAGAGAATGCGCCAAGTGCTCGACGAAGAGTGGCGCAATCGCGAAAGCGGTTTACCCTTGAAATCACCCTACGAGGCGCTTATTTTAGCCTCCATTGTCGAAAAAGAAACCGGCGCTGCAATAGAGCGGCAGCAAATTGCGGGCGTCTTTGTACGGCGTTTAAAAAAGAAAATGCGCTTGCAAACAGATCCAACCATTATTTACGGTTTGGGCGCGGCCTATGATGGCAATATACGCAAGTCGGATTTAACCAAACATACGCCTTATAATACCTATTTAATTAAGGGCTTACCGCCGACACCGATTGCTAACCCCGGTCAGCATGCGATTCATGCGACCTTGAATCCGGATACAGGTAAAACCTTATATTTTGTCGCCAAGGGAGATGGCACCCATTATTTTTCAAAAACGTTTAAAGAGCACAAAAAAGCGGTAAAGAAGTATCAGTTGTCACGCAAAAAAGATTACCGTTCCAGTCCTGAACCTTAAAGAGAGTTTGCTTGAAAGGAAAGTTTATTACTGTAGAAGGTGTCGAAGGGGTGGGTAAATCCACCAATGTCGCCTTTATTTATGAATTTTTGCGGCAGCGTGAGATGCCAGTAATTGCCACTCGCGAGCCTGGAGGCACGCCCTTTGCGGAGGAGCTGCGCAATATACTTTTGCGAAGCCGGGACGAGCCCGTGGACGATTGTGCCGAATTATTGCTGATGTTCGCCGCCCGGTCCCAGCATTTGAATACGGTAATCCTACCGGCACTGCAGCGCGGCGAATGGGTGCTGTGCGACCGCTTTACCGACGCGACTTTCGCCTATCAGGGAGCTGGGCGCGGCATGTCGCTGGATGTGATTGCCAACTTGGAAGCGATCGTGCAGCAAGGTTTGCAGCCCGATTTGACCATAGTATTAGATCTGGATGTGGATATCGGTTTGCAGCGGGTGCGCAAACGCGGCCAGCTAGACCGCTTTGAATCCCAGCAGTTGGCTTTTTTCAAAAGAGTGCGCAAGTCTTACCTAGACCGTATGGCCAATGCGCCCGAGCGCTGTTTTTTAGTGGATGCATCGCAGCCACTGGAGTTGGTGCAGCGCGATATCATTAAGCTACTGGAACGCTTACTCTGAGCGGCTCAACAATCTGCTTCTTGGATGATTTGATTAACGTGTTCTTTGCTGGGTGCACAATTAGCGTGAGCTGTGCGTGCAGCAATAGTCTCGAAGCCTGACTTTTCCCGTGCTCATTGGCGTACTCTGTGTCACCCAGTATTGTGTATCCGCTGCGCTGCCATGGTTCGCATTTGATATGAGTGGCCCGCAGTAGGCTATAGACGCAGGGTTCTGCTAGAACTTGTAGAACTTGAGTGGCGCGATGAACTGCTCGTAGTAAGCTTTTTGCAGCGCTTTTGCCGGGCACGAGAAGTGCGCCCAGCGGAATTGTTTAACGCCGATATAGGGTCATCTTAATAGAGAATGTTTAACACATGAAGAGTGTAAGAGGCCCGAGTTGAAAAAGTTTCAGACAATGTCGCCTTACCCTTGGCAAGAACGCAGCTGGGGCGAGGTTACCAGCATGGCCGCTCAAGGTAAATTAGCCCACTCCGTTTTACTGCAAGGTGATGATGGACTTGACGATTTTGCCATCGCTTTGGCGCTGTATCTGTTGTGTCGGGCGCCAAATGACAATCTGGCCTGCGGAAGGTGTAAGGATTGCGAGTTGTTTGCCGCCGGTTCGCACCCGGATTTCCACTATACTGGTTTGGAGGAAAAGGCATCGCAGATCAAAGTCGACCAAATTCGTCTGCTTATCGATTTTGTTACAAAAACCGCACAGCGAGAAAAGAGAAAGGTGGTGGTGTTAAACCCCGCCAGCGCGATGAATATCAACGCGGCAAATGCGCTCTTAAAATGCTTGGAAGAACCTTCCGGGGATACGGTTTTAATACTGTTGCAAGAGAGTCAGAAAATGCTGTTGCCCACTATTCGCAGTCGCTGCTCCGTGCTTAAATTGCCCCAACCCAGCAAAAACAGCGCCGTAGCTTGGTTGGAAGCCAAGGGGGTGGCGTCGCCTGAAGATGCTCTGAAATACGCGCAAAACTCGCCCTTGTTGGCATGGCGGCTTAGTAGTGAGGGCCAGCTATCCCTCTGGCAAAAAATCTATCAATTGCTCGACAAGCATATTCAGCGGGGTATGAATCCGATGCAGTTGGTATTGGCTTGGAAAGGCGTGGCCTTGAGTGAGCTGATACAAATTGTGCTGAGCTGGTTAGAAGATAAAATTCGCAGTGCATTTGCTGCCGGCGTGGAGCGGCAAGTGGTTGTCAAGCTTTACACCTGCCGCGACAGCCTGGCAAAAAAAAAGCAGCGGCTGCACTTGGGTTTTAACTTGAACGAGCAGTTAGTACTCGAAGAAGTGGCCATCGAGTTGCAGGCCTGTGCGGATTTGTCCCCCAAGAGTTTGTGACTTCTTTTTTTTGTTGGCTAAACTTATTCTACAGCTGCGCGTATATGTCCTCAGCATTAGTGGTTACAGTTTATCGTGTTCAGCGTTAGATCAATGCTCACCCAGGTTTCATAATCGTCAATCGCAGACCGGTGTTGGCTCTGGGACTGCGAGTTGGCGCGCTTTGCGGGAGCTATTCGTAGCGGGGCCGAAACAGCGCGGAAATGCCATTATTTTTTCCACTTTGGAGGCCTCTTTAAAGTGGCTGCACGATGACGGCGACAAGGGTTGTTGAAAATTTGAGAATATATTAATTTTGGAGCTTCAATGAAAGGTTTAGGTGGCGCAGCGCGAAATGGTATTTTGTCCCTCACGATTCGCGACAAAGCGGTGCTGTACGCAGCTTATATACCCTTCGTAGATAACGGCGGACTGTTTATCCCGACTAATAAGCAATACGGTCTTGGAGACGAAGTGTTTATGTTGCTCAGCCTTATGGATGAGCCTGAAAAAATTCCAGTGGCGGGGAAAGTGGTTTGGATAACCCCGCGGGGCGCCCAGGGAAATCGCGCAGCGGGCATTGGAGTGCAGTTCAGCGGTGAAGACGATATGGCCTCGAAAAAAATAGAAACCTATCTCGCAGGTTCTCTAGATTCAGACAGACCCACTCACACCATGTAGTCTACAATACCGCCCCTTTAAACCAATAGATGGCCGAACTTAGTCATGCTTGTCGATTCCCATTGTCATCTCGATCGCCTAAATCTCGAGCATCACGACAACCAGCTCGCTTCTGCGGTTAAGGCCGCGACGAACGCGGGTGTTGGAGCCATGTTGTGTGTTTGTATCAGCGAAAGCAACAAAAATGCGGTGCTCGAAATTGCCGAACAATTTCCGCAAATTGTCGCCTCGGTGGGTGTGCACCCCTGTGATGTGCAGGGTGATCCGACCTCAGAATTAGCCCTCAAACAGTGGGCCGATCACCCCAGGGTAGTTGCCCTAGGCGAGACTGGGCTCGACTATTATCACAGCAAAGACTTCGTAAGCCAGCAACGAGAGAGTTTTGCAAGGCACTTGAGGGTAGCCGGGGAATTGGGCCTGCCGGTCATTGTGCACACCCGGGATGCCCGCGAAGACACCTTGGCTTTGATAAGTGAGCATGGTAACGCGGAGTCAGCGGGTGTACTGCATTGCTTTACCGAGGATTGGTCCATGGCGCGACGCGCCATGGACCTCAACTACTACATTTCCATATCGGGTATTGTCACTTTTAAAAATGCAGAGGCGTTGAGAGAGGTGGTGAAACAGGTGCCCCTGGAACGATTACTCGTCGAAACGGATTCTCCCTACCTGGCGCCGATACCCTACAGAGGCAAGTCGAACGAACCGGCCTACGTGAGGGCAGTGGCTGAGTATATTGCAGAGCTCAAGGGCGTGAGTTACGCAACCTTGGTGGAGGTTACCGGGAGCAACTTCTTTCGTTTATTTAGTACGGCCCTCCCTTTGATCAGCGCGGCCTAGAGACAGTTGGCCGCTGTGCCGATGCCAACTCAGGCCAGTTGGCCAAAAGGTAGGGGGGTGTCGAAGCTATCGACACCGGAAGCCTCAACTTCAGACCATAGCTGATAAGCCAGTTGTTTGACAGCGTGTTTCTTTTTCCACTGCTCTTCGCCAATCCAGTTCACCAAGGCTCGGGCCACATCCGGGTAAACCACGCGTTTGGCGTGCCAATCTCTAAGCCATTCGCCCACCACTTGGTTATCGAGGGAGTCCATGGTTTTCGCCAAACCCAGTTCCTCGAGTGCTCGGGAATTCGACAGCTGCTCTACTTGCCCCATTAGGGGTTTGACTAAGAGCTTTTTGCCGAGTTGAATCGCTTCGCTAGATAGCTCAAACCCTGCGTTGCAAATAACCCCGGAGCTGGTGGCAAGATCTTGTTTAAAACCCTCCCTAGACAAGGGTTTCAGTAAAATATGCCCTCGGGTTTCATATGAGGTAAACGGCCCGTAGAAAACGAATAAGTGATCCTCGAAAGGTTCCAGCATTTCGATCACTTTGGCGGTGTCCTCGAAACCTAAGTAAACGATAATTTTGTTGGGGTCGCAAGGGGCCTTCGATTGGTGAGTTTCAGCGATCGGAGGCAAAATGGGCTGACCAAAATGATGCCAGTGCAGGCCTAAGCTATTTGCAGCGGGCGCAAAATTTTTCATGACAGCGCGACCGAGCCAAGTGTCTCCGCGGCACGGAACTTTATGGTTGAACGCATACTGGTGGCCGATACCCAAGCAGGGTTTGCCCTTGAGTCGCGCGGCCCAGGCGGTGATGGGCTCGAAATCGGTTAATATGAGGTCATAGTCTTTGAGCTTGAGCTTGCTAATATCACCGATCAACTTACCGATGCTATTGCGTTGCAAGGTGCGCAAAAATTTGAGCTCGCCGGCTTCATGGACAAAGGTGAGGCCCTCATGACAGCGCCAGTCGCCGAATTCATCCATGTCGAAAAACTTTTCTTTTCTTCTACCCGAAAACAAGAAATCTGTTTGGATATCAGATTCCTTCAGGTACCTATTTAAAGCGCGTGCACGGGTTATATGGCCATTTCCTGTGGCCTGCACGCCAAACAGTATTTTCATTTTATATGACGTTTCCGATCAGCAAAGTGGCTATTAAATGCCCCATGATGGCGCCTGCCAGCACGTCAGTGGGGAAGTGAACTCCGAGTGTTACACGAGCGACGCCCACCGAGCAAGCCCAAGGGTACAAAAACCAAGCCGCGCCAGGAATCGCAAAGCTTACTGAGGTTGCCATTAGAAAGGCAGCCGAGGTGTGGCCCGAGGGGAAACTAAACTGGTCGGAGGGTTCGACCACGCTCTTGAAGCCGGGGATTGCCGCCGGCGGTCTGTTGCGTTTAAAAAGCGATTTAAATACAGCATAACAGGTGCGCTCGACAATAAAGCCCAGTGCAAGCAATTTCACTACGTGCCAGGAACGCAAATAAATAAAAACCAACGCCGCGGCGGCGTAAAAGGGCCCATCGGCAGTGAAGGAAATAACCCTACTCACTCGAACCGCTACGTTTCTGTGCTTGCGGCGCAAAAACCATTCGAATGTAAGTAGATCATAGTTGTGTATGCTTTGAAGAAAACGCATGATCCTCCCTCCATTATGGACCCACGTTAGAAACTTTCGGTGACAACGATGTGAGAGTAACGTGAAGGTTATGTTACAGCATTGAAGTTTGAATGTGTATGAATATAATGAGTCCGCCGCGAAATCGATGCGCGCTGCCTGTGATAGAATCCCGCCCCGACCTTAACGCAGTATAAGCCTATGGCGACAAAATGCGAATTGGAAAATCCCGTGGTTTAAAGCCCGGGAAAAGTTGATCGGGAGAACAAGCCTATGTACAACGAAATAATTACCATGCTTGAGTTACAGCAGGAAATGAATGCTAAGGTTCACCCGCAATGGCGTGAACAAGGCTTTCAGTGGCATAGAGCCATTTGGGTGGAGTGTGCCGAATTACTGGAACACTACGGCTGGAAATGGTGGAAAAAACAGAACGCCGATCGGAATCAAGTTAATCTTGAATTAGTCGATATATGGCATTTCGGAATAAGTGAGTTATTGCAGAGTAGTAATAGCCACGAAGCGATTTGTGAGCTTATTCAAAAGGGCTTTGAGGATACCGTCCCACAGGCGGACTTTCGCGAGGCTGTGGAGCAATTCGTTGCAGACACCCTGAATCGAAAAACCTTCTATGTCGCCAGCTTTGCCAGTGTGATGGCTGCCGCAGATTTGAGTTTTGACGAGCTATATCGTCAATATTTAGGTAAGAATGTGCTGAATTTGTTTCGTCAGAATCACGGTTACAAAGACGGTAGTTACCAAAAGATTTGGCAAGGCAAAGAAGATAATGAACATTTAGTTGAGGCCGTTGAGCAACTCGGCCTGAATGCGCCGGATGCCCGGAATATGCTATACCGCGAATTACAGCGGCGATACCCCGGCAACTAACCGTTATTTAAAAGCCGCTGAGTGTGGTGTCGTCGGTTCATTCATGCGGCAAGGCCCGCAAGCGTGCAGACCGAGAAGCGGTGTCGGTCGATTTGTGCATACTCAGTGTCGGGGTTTTGCCCATCACTTTTAAGGCGTGACTTTATCCAAGTACCTAATGCAAGCACCTAAACTTTTCAGATCGGGCATTACCGGTTTGGAGCAGCTCCCGGACTACCGCTATAATGTTCAGGACACAACCAATAAATTTTTATAGCCTCGATCTTGATTC
>JAHQVY010000053.1 GCA_019634095.1 Cellvibrionaceae bacterium | reverse complement strand
CATCGGCGACTTTGCTTTATCCTAAATTAATCAGTTGAATCTACTGCGGACGCCCAATGAACTGAAATTACGCCGTTTTTTCAATTTTGCGGCTGCACCCGTAAAGTGACTACGAATTTGCCGCAAAAGTTAAAAAATTCACTCTAATTTCAGTCCCTTGAACGCCCTCGCTACGATCCAAATGATTAATTTAGGTTGAAAAAGCCGGTGAATGATTTGAGTCGAGGTTGTTTGGTGGATGACATTGTATTTACGATTGCCATGACCGCGATTCAGGCCGAGCAAGTTACGGGCGCCGAGTGACAGCTGTCGCCCCACCTGCACAAGCCTGCGCACAGCTTAGGGCCTGTTTTTTCTGTGGCGTTTCGGCCGGCGGTATGGCTTTAATAAAACAACCAGATAAACCAGTAAACTGATGCTGGTGGCGAGTTGAATAAAGGTTTTAGGGGGAATTAACACCCGGTGATTTTGGCTGCTTTTACTAATTTGAAGCTCGGCGATAAACCCGCCGGCTACTTGATATTCACTTCGTTGGCGAATTTCACCATAGGCATCGATAACAAACGAGGGGCCCCCATTGACCACGTGTAGCAGCGGTCGCCGGTTTTCCACCGCTCGCAAAACCGCAAAGGCGTTGTGCAAATGAACTTGCGACCGAGAGTAAAACCAACTGTCGTTGGATTGCGCAATAATTAGCTGAACCTCGGGGTTTTGCCGCAAAGTGGAATTAACCAAGTGGCCATCTAAAAACTCGTAACAAATTTGCGGCAAAATTTTAATGTTGTTGTGCGTGAATATTTGCGGTTTTTCTCCGGCTTGTATCTGTTTGAGTACACCGGAAAAAAACCGCCGCAGCCACGAACCCAGCAAGCCGTGATCCAAAACCTCAGGTAGGGTTTCTCCAAAGGGAATGCGTTTTACTTTATGGTGTAAACGGTGTTCCTGGGTTTTAGAAATAAAAATACTCGCGTTGCGAAATTGCGCCGGGCGCTGCTGCACCTGCGTTACCTCCTGTACCATTAAATCGGCTGCCATTTTTTGAGCGTGGTTTTTGTAGGCGTTTAATACCCAAGGTTTATCGAGAATATCTTTGGGCCTAGATTCCGGCCAAACAATGAGCGAGGCGCCGGCTATTGCCAGGTAATAACTGTTGGCTAGTTCCCCGGTATAGCTTCGGGTGAAACCGGTTTTTAAACTCGGCTGCTCAGCACCCACCGGTTCTAAGGGTTGGTGAAAACCAATGGTTAAAGGGGTTGGCACGGCGTTGTCGGAATTAAAATTCCAGCGGCTGATTGCGCCCAACACCAACCATAGAAAAAAACCTAAGCTGAATGCCGTAAGCGGCGCTGTAAGCAGGTGCTGCGGCTTGGCTTTTGGCAGCCATTGCCGGACTAAAAGCAGATTAATAAAAATAATAAAAGCGGCTAAGCTCCAGTGGCTGAACAAGGCAACCGGTTGCAGCATGTGGGTGAAGTTAATTTGAGTGAGAGCAGGGTTAAACTGGAACACCGCAGGCCAATAGTGAAATATCGAGCAAGCAGCCAGCGGTGTCACCGCCAGCGATGCCCAGCTTGGCAGTTTGCGCGCAAACCACCGCGCAGTGAGTACAAACAAGCAAATGACCTGCGCACTGTAAATTAGGTATATGGCAAATAGCAGCCGTGTTTTTACAGGTGCGCCGATTAAGTTCTCGAGGAACCCATACACCCAGTGGTTCGCGACCGCAAACACCACTAAACCCATAAGCAGCGAATACAAATAGCTGAGTGCAAAGCTGCTGCGAAAGGCGAGCTTTAATACTGGAATGAAGGCGATAAAACTCAGGGCTCCCAGCCGCGGCTCTATAAAGCTGGTTCCCATTAACGCACCGCCTAAGCAGGACAAGCTGAGTGACGCGATTAAGATCAGTGTGCGAGTTGGCAAAGTGGGGTGGCCTGGGTATGAGTATCGATTAGATTTGGCGCCAGTTGTGCGGTAAACAGGGCAAATTCACTGGCATACAGCTCCTTACTGTGCTTAATTCCAAAATATTTAATTCGTTGTTCAAATATATAGTCATAAGAAATTATATTTTCTTTAGTTTCGGTGTTTGATTGTAGTGATTTTTTATATTCTAGATAACATTTTAGTATTGGTTTTGTTGCGTGTATTGCGTTATTCGACAAGCCGTGCTGTATTTTGTTAACTGCATAGTTCCACAGTACTTCGTTATAGTGAAAAGTCTCATCGAAAATTTTGTCTAGCTGCACTGCAAAATTTCTATAACTGCCGCCGTTTTGACTGGTGTTTGCAATGAGTTGTTCCAGTTCAACGAAGCGCTGCCAATCCTGTTCAGATGCTTTTATTACCGGTGTTACCCCCGAGATAAACGGATAAATTGTTTTGTTCGGTGTGCGATAAAAAATAAGTGAGACCACCAGCACGGCCAAAATGTAACTGATCCATCTGCGATAGCTTGCCATTAATTAACACCTGTATTAATTTTGCCCAGGTAAAAAATAAAATTAGTTAACTCTCACATTACCAAGGGATTTATTGAGAGATACTATCCAGTATCCATTAAAATGACTGTCATAAGTCTATCAGCAATTTAAACTAGTTTTCGACTTAGAACGTTCTAGTCCCTTCACGAGTTACAGAGGGTATTGCCAAGTTTTTTATCTAGAGAAAGACTGGTTTTAGTAGTCCCTTATTACTGATTATTAATGTAGTACTTTTTGAGGTGGTCAACTATGTTTCGAAAAATGTTTACGGTTAAATGTATAGCCAAAGCAATTTTCTTGTCTTCTCTGACACTTGAGGCCTTTGCCTTTGGAAATAATGGTGGTGGTGGGGGCGGCGAGGACAATGTTTTCGCAGAACCGGGTGATTTCGATGTGGTCACCGAGCCGGGTGGACGAGATTGCACGATTTTCCGCCCAGAGCAACTCGGCGATGATCACGCGGTGGTGATTTGGGGTAACGGAACGGGAGCAAGCCCCAACACCTATGCTGGGCTGTTGCGTCACTATGCTTCTCACGGTTTTGTTGTTGTTGCGGCTAATACATCCAATGCCGGTACCGGTGAAGATATGCTCAATTGCCTCGATTTTCTTGAAGGCTCGCAATTGGCATCCTCTGTCGACTTTAGCAAGGTCGGCGCCACCGGTCATTCCCAGGGTGGTGGCGGTGCCATTATGGCCGGAGTCGATCCAAGAATTGCTACAACCGCGCCCATCGAGGGTTTTACTCTCGGCTTGGGTCACGATCGCGATTCCCACGATCAGCAGAATGGACCGATGTTGATCTTATCTGGCAGTGCCGATCGCTTGGTTAATCCGCGTACTAACCACGCCCCGTTATTCGATGCGACCAATGTCCCTGCCTTTTGGGCAATCGCCCAAGGGGCCGGGCATTTTGAGCCTGTGGGAGATGGCGGGGATTTCAGGGGTATTTCCACGGCTTGGTTCTTGTTCCAGTTGGAAGATGACCCGGAAGCGACGACTCACTTCGTGGGAGACGATTGCTTTGTGTGTGAGGACCCAGGCTTTGACGTTGAAGGTGTCAAAGAAATCGATTAACCCTCGCTTAGCAACCCCCCGCTTAGCAAGCCCAGCTGCTTTAATGGGACTTGCCGGGTTTAGATGATGCGGGACGCATCGGAATTGGCCATTGGCCAAAGCACGATCTCTGCGGCGCGAGCTTTGCAATTGCCTCGCGCTTTGGAGGCCTCGGCGGTCACCCGCACAGGGAGAGTGGGGTGGGCCGCCATTTTATGCTAGCTATTTATGCTAGGTATGCGCGTAGCTGAGCGGCGCTTGGCAAGGAGTGCGTGTTGACAACCAGCCGATAGCGACCGCTGTTGAGACCGGCTGGCTTTTTTTGGTCCACCCGCAGTTTCTCTTACTCCCATTGCCAGCGCCCATTATTACTGTTAATAGTTACTGTTCGCAGCTACTGTTCGCAGTTAATGCTTGTAGTTACTATTTAGTAGTTGCCGTTAGTAGTTACCGTTAGTAGTTACCGTTTGTCGCCGCTGCTTATCGCCACCGTCTATTTTCCCCGTCCACGGTTAGTAATCCCAATCAATCCCAATCTTGCCTTGCAATTCTCCGCGCATTTTCTCGTCAACGGCCGGGCAAGGGCGTAAGTTGCCTCGCATTTCAACGCGGCGCTGGCCCTGTCAAAGCGCCAAGGGTATATCCCAAACGGCTTCCGCGTGGCCAAACACCTCGCCGCCGATAAATTTGACAGGTGTTATTTTCGCAGATGGCGCTAAGGAGCGTGAGTCGGCTGCTGAAAAATTAGCGAGTTTTTTGTTAATCGCCACAATGCAACGGATTAATTTAGGTTAAACCTAAATAAATCCGTTGGATCGTAGCGAGGGCGTTCAAGGGGCTGAAATTAGCGTGAATTTTTTAACTTTTGCGGCAAATTCGTAGTCACTCTACGGGTGCAGCCGCAAAATTGAAAAAACGCTTTAATTTCAGTTCATTGGGCGTCCGCAGTAAATCCAACTGATTAATTTAGGTTTAAGCTCGCCCCACAAGAATTAGGGGGTACAAATAAGCCGTTAACTAAATAACGCTGGCCGCCGGCAGCAAGCCTAATGCATTCGTTAAATCGCCGCCGCGACCATTAAGGGTTAAAGCAGCCTAAAGGTTTAAAACCGTCGAATAGAGGCTAGCTAATAGCCTTAACTGGAGAACCATAAATATGAGGAATTATGGGCAACCCATCGCGACAAGCGATGTTGCCTATTAGATAATACAGAAAGGTTATACAGGTAGGTTATACAGGTAGGTAGTACCGGAGCACTTACCGATAAAACGCGGCATAGCTGGTCTATTTACGGCGCAGCAACAACGCCAAGGGCCTTAAGTGGCATGTCCATAAGGCCTAAATCTGAAACGCGACGAATGTACCCCGTACACAAAAAATTGAAATAAAGGCATACCATGAAAACCACCCTACTTCTAACGTTAGTTATGTTTCTAGTTATCGCTTGCTCAAAAAGCCCATTGCACAACGCCATGGAAGCGATGGGCAGCGCCTATAAAGCTATGCGACAAAGCCAAGACCTTGCCGGATTACAAACCGAAACCGCTAAATTTGCCGCCGCACTAAAAATAGCCGAAACACAAAGCCTACCACCAGAACACCAGCAAAGCTTTAAAGAAGGCATGGATAAAATTAACGCAGAGCTAGTGCAACTGCAGAACACCCTCGCCTCCGGCGATATGGAACAAAGCGAGGCCCAGGTGAAAGCGCTGGGTAAAATTCGCAAGCAATACCACGACAAGCTGGGGGTGGACTAAGTCTGAGCAAATACAACTAATTGCCTTATCGGCATCCGGGTAGGGAAAGCGTCTAAATTTTATGCAAGCTTCAGGTTTATTACAATTGCACTTAATTCAGCGTGACCCCCTCTAGATACAAAGCTTGCAGAAGCTAAGGCAGTCCGGGCATTTTCCCATTCATTTATTTACCCACCGTTATTGGCTTGGCAAGGAATGGCCCGGACAATGCGGGCCATTCCTGGGGCTGCAGCTACATGAAGTACCACTCAAGGTTTATTATATTTTTGTGGTACATAGCGATAGTGCCCAGTTATTTTATATGAGAACAACATATCGTCGAGGCTAGGGCCAGAACCAATATTGTGAACAATAAGCGGATTTCCCGTTGCCTGCGATAGTTTATTGGTAACAATACCTATATGCGGCAAATTCCCCCGTAACATCCAGGTAACAATATCTCCGGGCGCGTAGTCTTTCGCGTTTTGGGTTACCGGCAGTACCTTACCGTGTCGGGATAAAAACACTTGCAGGTTTGGAACGCGACGATGGTCGATGTTTTTATCGGTTTTGTTCAGCCCCCAGATGCGTCTTGACGGATAAGCATCAAATTCTTTCGACATATCTTCATGGACTAACACTTGAAGGTCCGTTCCCAGTGCACGATAAGTACGAATAACGACATCCGTGCAAACACCAATATTTTCCGGAACATCCCCATTGGGGTATGAAATGGAAAAATACGCCCCATCGTAGGTTACCTCTTGTGTAGTACGATAAATGGCTGCGGCGACAATTTCTGGCTCAAAGCCACTTCCAAAGCAATTTTGGGATAGGAGAAAAATTGTAGTGACTAAAAATCTGTTCATAATTTTTGAAAAACTCTTCTAACACAGGGGGCTAGT
>JAHQVY010000052.1 GCA_019634095.1 Cellvibrionaceae bacterium | reverse complement strand
GCCAAACACCTCTGCATGATGATGCGCGGCGTAGAAAAACAAAATTCGCTAATGAAAACCTCGGCAATGCTGGGCTGTTTTCGCGCCAACCCCAGCACCCGCAGCGAATTTTTATCCTTGATACAATAATAAAAGCCGTTGTCGGTGTTCAAACCCGTTGCCTGCGGCGAGTCTCTTTACATAAGAGCCTGCGCCAGATAAGGTCTAGTTTTGAACTGTTCTCCACCTGGCTGCAGGTATTATCCTAAATTAATCAGTTGAATCTACTGCGGACGCCCAATGAACTGAAATTACAGCGTTTTTTCAATTTTGCGGCTGCACTCGTAGAGTGACTACGAATTGGCCGCAAAAGTTAAAAAATTCACTCTAATTTCAGCCCCGTGGACGCCCTCGCTACGACCCAACTGATTAATTTAGGATTCTCAAAGCATCAAATCGCTCCACTTTTTACCCCTGAGCAGCGAGAAACAGACCAACAATTGGTTGATTAACCGCTTTAATCGAAATCGGGCAGATGGCAAAATCATCGGCCTACTCGGTTCATACCCCCCCTCATTTGAGATTGAGCAGGCAAACGTTTGCTGCGAGTAAAGCGCGACAAGCAAAGCATTTTTGGCAGAGCAAGGCCACTAAGGGCCTTGAGGGATCCGCTCATACAACCTAGGCCAAAAACTCAAGTAATAAACCTATACCCGTGGCGTTTAAGAATTGGACCTTGTGAACACGCTTCTTTTACCCTTAGCGGTGTACTCCAACCAAAAATAGAACCGCTATGGCGAGCAGCTGCAGAGCAAAGCGATGGGATTGTAGGGTGAGAATAGGAGACTCAATCGAGCACCAGGTAAACGGCAGCCGGGGCAACCTTGAGCTGTGGCACCAATGATCCTAAACCCTGTGCGGATAATCTATTATCTTTCACGCCCAAGTCGCGCAGCAAGCTTGCTACTTGTTCGGCGTAACCTAACGAATTTTTCTTTCTATCTTCCGCGGTAGCACCCACATAATCGTGACCAACCACCACCACCTTTTTTACTGGGTTCGCTTTTAAAGCGTCCGCCACCGGTTGCAAAAGCCGATTACTGGTTGCAAAACCACGGGAGTTTTCCAGCTGAGGAACCAAGTAATATTTAAATTTTTCCAGAGCGAAGGCAATAGACTTGGAGTCTGGAGGAATTACCGACCCTTCCGTCTGTTGACTTTCAGGGATCAACACATCGAGGTGAACGTAAATCCTTTTGTTACCTCGCTGTACAATATAATTGCTCACTAAAGTTTGATTACCGTTAATTTTTAGGCGCCAAACCCGATAGGACTGCGAAGGGTCTAGACCATAAAGTAATTTTATTTTGAAATAATTATTGGCCCAGGCGTTGCTGCTACCACAATCCAACCCATTACAACGAAACAATTCAAGCGCTTGCTGTTGTAAAAAATAATTTTCCGCAATATCGATAACTTCATTTAAATAATAAGTGGAGTCTAGCTCTATAGTGAGACGGTGCAGCGTGCCACTGATAAATTCCTCGCGATCGAGCACCCAGGCATTATTGATTTTTTTTAATTTTGACAAAGCTAAACGGAAATCATCCACACGGGAATCTTGCTTGAAAACACGGCGTTGGTTTTCGAAAAAATTCTTGAAAACAGGTTCATTTGCCAAAACCGATTGGCTAAACAACAATACAATCAATAATTTTCGCACAGCTCGCCCTTATTTTAATTAATGCCCAGTCGAAAAGTAACGGTTTATCCTATCTGCAATCGCAGGCGCTTGTTGGGACAAATGAAAGTGATGGCTGCCGTCGATGGTCTCATCATAAATTTGCCCCATTTGCTTTAACTCAGCGAGAAAATCCAACTTTTTCTGCAAAATACCATCGCTCGCTTTCAGTAACAGTATTGGCACCTCAATCCTTGCCAAAAATGCTTTAATTTGTCGCGGTGTAAACATGATCTCAGAAGGCAACAGCAAACACGGATCGTAACGCCAGTAGTAACTTGATTCTACTTTGATAAGTCCCCTTTTTGCCAAAATTTCCGCATCATTTTTGGCGAGACGAAAAACACCATGGCAGCGAGCAACAACACCGGCATCGAAACTATCGTAGCGACTTTTTCTGTCGAGGAGCTCGGTTTTGTTGGCAAGGACCGCTTTCGCTAATTGCTCCGGACATTTTTCTGGCTCAACACTCATCGGCCACAAAGCATCCAAACAAGCAAGGTGGGTCACTTTTTCAGGAAAGCTCCCCGCAGTAATAAAACTCTGCATTGCACCTCGGGAATGACCCAGCAAGGCCAACTGCTGCCAACCAAGCTGCGAAATCACGGCGTGGATTTCGTGAACATCCTGCCATATATTGTAGGGGCCATCTCCGCGACGAAAGTCAGAGCGGGCGTGGCCGAGCAGGTCTATAGCCACCAAATCGACCCCGGATAACAGCGGCGCGAGGGAATCAAAGGTTGCACAATTGTCGAGCCAGCCGTGCAGAGCGAGCACCGGTTGCCCGCCCTCTTTTCCCCAGCGACGTCCGTGAATCGCGCCAGCCGAGGTTTGAAACACCACATCACGGTATGGAAGGGGGGAAAGTTTGCTCATTCAAAAGCCATTGCGCTGCAGTTACTCGTGTGTTGCGGCATTGAAGATAAAAATCTCGGGAGCTGGGTTAAAGCGGATCGCCACTTTGCGGCCCAGCCTTGTCATTGGGCACACAACGCAGCGACAAACTATTGTGCCTATAGCGTATCAGACTTGGGGGAGTTTCAACCAGCGCAATTGCCCCATTGATACACCTGGAATTTCCATATCAATGGCCGCAAGGCAGGAAGTACCCATATGGTGACTTCCCGGTTCCAGGCCGCAAACTAGGTTAAGTACCGTACCCAGCAGTGGTTGATGGCTGATTAAAAGCAGGGAGCCCAGGCTCTGTTCGACAGCCTGAGAATACAGCAAATCCACAACTTGATAGGGGTTTCCCGTGGGTACCAGCAACTGAGTATCGTGCTTATTATTGCAGGCGAGGTAGGAGGACACCTGCGCGTAGGTCTGCTGTGCACGGAGGTAAGGGCTAACGAACACGGCTTGCAACATGGCAAGCTCAGCGCAGACCCCTTGTTCAAACACCGAATTGAGCTCCGCTCGGCCGAGGGCCGACAAGCTTCGGTCACAATCGCGTTCGGCATGGGTTTCTGCATTGCCATGGCGCAGCAAAAATAGTTCCATGGGCGTTACCCATCACTCATAGGAGACGACCACCCCGGAATCAATCCCTTCAGCGCTCTCGCTTTTCATCGGGAGCGAGCTGGTCCTCCGGGTCTTCGTCATTATTATTCACTTGTTCTGGCGGTGTTTCCCCGGCTTGATCGGGTCGATCCTCCGCCTGCACAACGGGTTCATCGTTTGCCGCCGTCACCGCATCGCTTTCAGCTGGAGAGTCGACAGCTTGCATCGCTGTGGAATCTGAGTCAAGCGCGGTATCGACATTAGCATAATCATCGACGCTGGCAGGCCCCACTTCTTGATCGAGATCACTCTGCAAATCGGGAAACTCGTCAAAGGCCTCTTCAACGTCAAATACCATCGATTGCTCTGGCCAATCACTAAAGGGGAAAGGCTTTTCCTCGGTGTTGTAAGTAAGGTAACGAATCACCTGATAAATAAAAGTGGAAAAGGAATCACAAAAACGGCGCAGCGGCAGATTATCGCTGCCTGTGAACAAGGAAAACAAAAACTGCGCAGCCACCAGGAACCAGGTGACAAAAATGGCTACATAGAGTGCCAATGAAAATAAAACCATGTACAAAAAACGCATCCACGGCTTGCTTGAAGTAAGGTTTGAATTCAATTTATCGCTCATGCCATCCCCCCCTGGAGATCTACGTCGCTCGCCATTTCACCGCTCATTAAGCCTTCCACAATTTCGGCTATATTGCGGCCTTCATACAAAATACTGTGTAAACCACTCACCAAGGGCATGTAAACACCTAACTCATCAGACTTGCGTTTGACGATAGACAGTGTATTCACACCTTCGGCAACCTGGCCTAACTGCTCGAGAATATCCTCGAGCTTTTCGCCCTTGCCAAGAGCAAAACCCACTCGATAATTCCTGCTCAAGTTAGAAGTACAGGTGAGCACCAAATCGCCCATACCTGCAAGGCCGAGGAAAGTCATGGGGTTAGCCCCGAGATTGCGCGCCAAGCGACTCATCTCCGCCAAGCTGCGAGTCAACAGCATCGCCGTGGTATTGCTACCGCAACCGAGCGCCGATGCAATACCGGTAACAATCGCGTAAATATTTTTCAGCGCGCCGGCTAACTCTACTCCGTAACGATCTCGATTGCTATAGACCCTAAACGTGCTCGAGGAAAACACTCGCTGCACGCATTCCAGCATCTGCTCGTCGTCGCTGGCCACGACACTGCCGGTATATTGACTGCGGATAATTTCCGTAGCGAAATTCGGGCCGCTCAAAACCCCAATGCGCACTTTATTTAGTTCTTGCTCTAGAATTTGGCTCATAAGTAAAAAGCCCTCAGCCTCTATGCCCTTAGTGGTACTCACCACCATAGTGTTCTCCCTCACGTGTGCAGCGGCCAAACGGGTAACCTCACGAAAAGACGAACTCGGCACAGAAATGGCCACAATGTCGCTAACACGGGTACAACTGACGATATCAGAAGTCACAGTAACGCCGTCATGTAACTTATAACCGGGCAAATACTCCGGATTCTCCCGCAACTTTTGACATTTTTTTGCGCGAATCTTATCGCGCATCCACAGAAAGGTTTTGTGGCCGTTTGCCGCAATAATATTGGCGATTGCCGTACCAAAACTGCCGCCACCTAACACCGAAACCACCAAAGGTTTAGTCATGAAAACTGCCTTATAAAAATCACTGCCCTGAGCAGCCGAGCATCGAATTGGCTTATATGCTTTTCACTACACTATTTTCACTACACTATTTTTACTACGCTATTCTTACTACCATAGATAAATACCGACATACAGCGTTGCGCACACACTATATGTTTATTACTTCTCCTTGCAACCGGTACATTGTTGCGCACTCTCTTGCGAGTAAGATATTAAATTAGGCAGACATTACTAAGCTGCGACCGATTGATAGTAATAGCTTGAAACACGCCCCAACACTTTGTGCAGTGACTAATTTGTAAACGTACCTATTATTCGTTAACGTACATAGCCGGCTCCATTGCTAAACCAAGGGGCACAGAGACTGGACACTTAGGATCATAGCCATTACCGCAAAAACTCACAGTGTTGCAGAGACTGACAGGTAGATAACCCAATAGTGTGAATGAATGAGCGAGGCAACGGGCTGCGGGCATTTAATGGTAAGTAATGATCGTAAGCAAGCTTTTTTATTACCTTTTCATACTGCAAACACCGCTCAATTTAACATGTTAGCAGCGAATCGCCGTTCACACTGCAACCCAATAAAGGTGCCAGCGACTCTAAATCGATGCAATCTAAGCAGTGCACACCCTATGATTTCGCCACCGACATAATACGAAAGCGGGGCTCACGTCGCTGTGAGCTCGCCGACATCAAGGCTGTTTTAGCTGATGTCCATCAGCAATTTATTGAGACGCTGCACATAAGCTGCAGGATCGTTTAACGAACCTCCCTCTGCCAAACTCGCTTGATCAAAAACAATTTTTGCAAAGTCAGCAAAGCGATCTTCATCGCTTTCGGCATCCATTTTTTGAATGAGCGGATGGTCCGGGTTCACTTCGATGGAGGGCTTGCTCTCGGGAACAGCCTGGCCCGCAGATTCCAACAAACGGCGCATCTGTGCGCCCATATCCTGTTCACCCAACACCAAGCACGCGGGGGAATCGGTCAAGCGATGGGTTACCCGTACTTCTTCAACTTGATCCGAGAGCACGCCTTTTACCCGCTTGACGAAGTCTTCATACTTTTCTTCTATCTCTTTTTGCTGCTTTTTATCCTCTTCGGAGGCTAGGCCGCCGAGATCTAATTCGCCCTTGCTGACATCTTGAAATTGCTTGCCATCAAACTCCATCAAATGGCCCATCAGCCAATCGTCAACACGGTCGTGCAGAAGCAATACCTCGATACCTTTTTTGCGAAACACCTCTAGGTGAGGGCTATTTTTCGCAGTATTGAAGTTCTCTGCTACTACATAGTAAATTTTTTCTTGTCCTTCCTTCATGCGCGCGACGTAATCCGCCAGGCCTTGATCGGGAGTTTCTGTGTCTGAATGAGACGAGGAAAACAAGAGCAAGCCGGCAATTTTTTCGCGATTAGCATAGTCTTCCGCAGGGCCCTCTTTAAGTACCTGGCCAAACTCTTTCCAAAAACCTGCATATTGCGCGGTATCTTTCTTTTTTAATTTTTCTAACATATCCAGCACACGCTTGGTCAGCGCAGCGCGCATACTGTCGATATTCGGGTCTTTTTGCAAAATTTCGCGAGACACATTGAGCGACAAATCGTTGGAGTCAACCACACCTTTAACAAAACGCAAATACATTGGCAAAAACTGTTCGGCATCATCCATAATAAAAGTGCGCTGCACGTACAACTTTAATCCGCGAGACGCCTCTCTGTTGTACATATCAAAGGGCGCGCGACCGGGAATAAACAGTAAACTGGTGTAGTCGAGTTTCCCTTCTACACGATTGTGGCTCCAGGTAAGCGGCTCTGAAAAATCGTGGGAAATGTGCTTGTAAAACTCTGTGTATTCTTCATCTTTAACCTCAGATCTAGAACGAGTCCACAGCGCGGTCGCAGTATTAACGATCTCATATTGCGGCTCATCTTTTTGCTCGGCGTCTTTGTCTTTTTCTTCATCCTCCACCGCGGCGCTTGCTTCCTTTGCCATTTCTATTGGGATAGAAATATGATCTGAGTACTTTTTAACGATTGATCGCAAGCGCCAGCCGTCGGCAAATTCTGTTTCTCCACTTTTCAAGTGCAGCGTAATACTCGTACCGCGGCTGGCTTTTTCTGCAGTTTCAACAGTGTAGTCAGCTTCGCCTTCACTGAGCCAGCGCACCCCCTCGGTTACCGCAGTACCCGCTCGACGAGTGAGCACTTCGACTTTGTCGGCAACGATAAACGCCGAGTAAAACCCCACACCGAACTGCCCGATGAGATGGGAGTCTTTTTTCTGATCACCGGTTAAATTTGATAAAAATTGCGCGGTACCAGATTTGGCAATGGTGCCCAGGTTATCCACCACCTCATCGCGACTCATACCGATACCGTTATCGGATATAGTTACCGTGTTGGCGTCTTTGTCGCAATAAATGCTAATTTTTAAGTCGGGGTCATTTTCGTAGATATCACCATTGTTCAGTGCTTCAAACCGCAATTTATCCGCCGCATCGGAAGCGTTGGATATCAACTCCCGCAAGAAAATTTCTTTGTTGGAGTAGAGCGAATGAATCATTAAGTGCAGCAATTGCTTGGCTTCTGTTTCAAACCCCCGCGTTTCTTTTACAGCATCCACAGTCATGAGTAGGAACTCCCCTGGCTTAGTATTGACAGAAATTGAGCGTTATATGGAGTTGCTTCAATAATTTTCAAGGCCGACACTTGTAGATACCGAACTTCTGCTTGCCGTCACTCACCTCCGAGAGCTGGGCAATGGTGTCTCCCCCCGCCTCCAACGCGGAGTTTCTCGCCAAGGTTAGCAATTCAAGCGCCACCTTTTTACTGCCCCGATTCACAAACCCTACCTTTTGTTTTACGTAGGAGGTGGTGGTGCTCAACTTTTTGCACTGCGCAACAGCCGCAAATTTAACCAGCGCGATGGACTCCACACCCTCTTTGGGCTTGACCCAGGTACATGCTGACACTAACGCGACCAAACAAATTAAATGACCGTTTTTCATTGTATTTTCCTCTAACATTGAACACAGATAGCGAGCATTGATATGCCCGCAAATAGGGATTAGGCCTCGCGCCGCGCTAACCCGATACTATGGGTTGGGAGCCAATAGAATCATCTCACCATGCGAGAGCACCCAATACGTAAATTTGACTGCCCCCTCAAACAGACAGGTAATGGGTGTGTTTAAACCTTGGTTATTTGTACAAAGCACTAGGATGGGCAGGCCCATCGCACCCCTGCCCATCGAGCCAAACAGTAAACCAACCCTTCGGCAGTGAATACGATTTAAATAGTGTCATGTTCTAACTACCGAGAATCGGTTTCTGGTCATAAACTAAACAGAGGCATCAAACAAACTTTCGCGGCTTGCCGCCAGCTGCATCACGTTTTATGCCTGCGCAACGATTCGCCAACAATCATCGAAAAAAATCCATTGAATCTAGTGCGAACGACGAATACACAACAATTAAAGGGCTTTATCACTGTTGTCGCTACCCTCCTGGGGTAACGGCGAATTTGCATCAAAAAGTGAAAAACTCTCTGAAATTTCGATACTTTAGGCGTCATCGCTAAGATTCAATGGTGTTATTTAAGACAATAGGAGCCTCTTATGCTTGCCCAACGAGCCTGTTTTATGATCTGCAGTCTCTGCGCCTGGGTGTTTGCTATCACAGCCACAGCTGGCCCCAAGGTTGGCGTTATCAACTTTGAAAACCGCGCCACCGCCTCTCGCAATCAACCAACGCACTTAGGGAAACTTGCCGCCGATATGCTAACCGCCCAACTACTTAAGTCAACGCCTTTTACAGTGTATAAACGCGAGCAACTGGAAAGCGCACTCAAACAACACGAATTGACGCTATCTGGACAGCCCGATCCCTACATAGCGACGCAAATTGGCCATTTGATTGGCTTAGACTACCTAGTTACCGGCGCAATTACCGAATTCGGAAGCCGTGGGGCCAGCAATAATCCTAAATAAATCAGTTGGATCGTAGCGAGGGCGTTCAAGGGGCTGAAATGAGAGTGAATTTTTTAACGTTTGAGGCAAATTCGTAGTCACTCTACGGGTGCAGCCGCAAAATTGAAAAAACGCTTTAATTTCAGTTCATTGGGCGTCCGCAGTAGATCCAACTGATTAATTTAGG
>JAHQVY010000051.1 GCA_019634095.1 Cellvibrionaceae bacterium | reverse complement strand
TGCTCCTCGGTAATTGCTCCTGCATTACCCTAATAAGCTACATCCTTGTAGCGATGCATTGCCCTAATACCTCACATCCCTGTGAGTACCGCCTTGCCAAGAACAAAAATTGGCGCACTCCTAACACCTAAATCTCAAACGCTTTGGGTATATTTAAACACTTGTCGGCCAACGCGCTATCAGTTCGAGCTTGCCCGCTTGGTTCAACGCCACCACGACCATTTCACCTGAGCTGGGGAACACGCCGGTTAGAGCGGTAATATTCACCTGGTGGGTGACCAGTATCAGGGGCGCGCCACCTGACCGACTCTTCTGGGCAGTATGTTTATAGAGCCATTTTAAGGTGGCTTCGGTCTGTTGTTCGCGACGCCGAAAATCGCGAAAAAAGGAGTTGATTATCGGCAAATCGGCAACCGATTTAAAATCGAGTAATTGCGCCGTGTCGCGACAGCGACACCACTGACTCGTATACACTTTAGGCGAAGTGATACCGCGACTTCGCAACGTTTCTCCGATGACTTGCGCCTGCCGTCGACCTTTTTCGGAAAGATTCCTTTGGCTGCCACAGTCCCCTATTTGAAAATTCTCCGGATCACCGGTTCCAGGGGCTAGGGCATGCCGCATAAGAATACTGTATTTACCCGCTTTAAGGCCCGCAATGATCGATGCATCACCTGCGGCTTTAACCTGCGCCGACAATACGGCGACCATAGCGAACACGATTAAATTGATATAACAAAGCGGCGACGACAAGCGAGACACATTAATGTAGCGATAAACGGTTAACGAGCGTAAAGACACGATTGTGCTCCTGTATAACGCAGACCCCTTATTTTTTTATCTAAGCCTATATTCCTTGCTCAGACACTCTGCTGCAATCGGTGGGGGCATGATGGATTATTAAGGCCACGCTCAAGTTGGTTTAGGATGGCAGAGGCAACAAATGAACACAGGCATTTTTCACAGTAATGCAACAACATAAAATCTCGGATATCCGCCGTGTGGTTTTATAATGGCGCAACCTCCCCCCCATCACTTTACAACAGCCGAGCGCCATAGTGGTAACACATAGCAGCTAACGCTCCGGCGCCCCAGATCCATTCTCGGTTTACCGTAAATTAATTTACGGTAACGCAAGCAGCCGCGAATCTGTTTCAAGTCTATATTACGTATGAATAACATCAATGGATCAAAACGCCTAGGGGGAGTTGCCATGCAGTGCGTTTTTCGTCATACCTCACACCTGGAGCGTTTATGAACTTAGAACACCACGCCACCGCAGGCCGAGCAATTAATGGCTTGTATTGGTTTACCAACGATCTTCGCATCGAGGATAACCCATCCCTATGGCAAGCCAGCCAGCAGGTGGCGCACCTGGCATGCGCATACATTATTAATCCTAGTTGGTTTCGCGGCAACCGCTACAACTTAAAAACCATCGGCGAGCAACGATGGCTTTTTTTATACGAAAGTCTATTGGACCTACAGGCCGCCCTCGCTGCTTTGGGTCAGCATTTGCTGATACTTTACGAAAGCCCCATCGATGCGATACCCAGCCTCATTACGCAATATAATATCGATGCCATTTACTCTAGCCAAAACGCGGGGTACTACGAAAACCAGCACTGGCAAACCTTGCAACAACGCTATCCCCAACTGCGCTTCCAGCAATACACCAGCCACACGCTGTTTGAACAAGCGCAGCTGCCAACCCTAATCGAACAATTGCCGCAAAGTTTTAGCCAATTTCGCAAGCTGGCCGAACCGCTACTACCGCAGCACAATAGCGTTAGCGCAACGCAATTGCCGCCCCCAGCGAAACTGGTGCAGCCGCAAGCGGATTTTAAAGCGCCGCAACTGCCCGGCGATATTGAACCGCAGCACAAGCTGTTTAAAGGAGGCGCGCGTGCCGCCAAACAACAGCTGCAGGCTTATTTCAACAGTCATCAGCCCAGCTATTATAAACAAACGCGCAATGCCCTTGATGGTTGGCAAAACTCAAGCAAGTTCTCACCTTGGCTAGCCAATGGCAGCCTATCGGTGCGACTAGTGCTGCGCAGTTTGCGCCACTACGAAGCCACGCGCGGCGCAAATGAATCCACTTATTGGCTGTGTTTTGAATTGTTGTGGCGCGAATACTTCCAGTGGCTGGCCCATGCCAGCGGGCGGCGTCTGTTCAGTAAATCGGGCACAAAACGGCAGAAAGTGCTGAGCAGCTTTTACCCCGAACGCTTCCAGCGCCGGTGCCAGGGAAACACACCCTACCCTTTGGTCAATGCATGTATGAAACAGCTCAACGCCACCGGCTATATGACGAATCGCGGGCGTCAAATTGTCGCTAGTTGTTTTGTTAACGAACTGGCTCTCGACTGGCGCTTTGGCGCCGCGTATTTTGAGCAGCAATTAATTGACTACGATGTGGCGGCGAACTGGGGCAATTGGCAGTACCTTGCCGGGGTCGGCTCAAACCCGCGCGGTAAGCGTCACTTCCACTTGCCGAAGCAACAGGCAAGCTACGACCCCGAAGGCACCTTCATAGCCAAATGGCAAGGAGCAAGCAGTGGAGAGAGTTTAGATTCTGTAGACGCGGCGGACTGGCCGTGTGACTAGCCAATAAAATAGCAACACTGCCAAATGGCCACTGCAAGCTTGCGACTAAAGCAAGCGAATATCGATAATTTATTTTAGCCAGTCAACAACACAGCGAACCTGTGCCGGCGCCATCAGCGACGGCACATGGCCGCAGTCGTCGAACACACTCAGCTGGAAACTGGGGCCACAAGTGCGCATTTGCTGTAAAATAGCGTCGGTGAGCAGTGCAGATTTAGCCCCTTGCAACACTAGCACTGCGCTGTGAATCGTCTCCCAGCAGGGCCACAAATCCATTTCGCCAATGGGCTCCCTTTCAAAAACCGGCGCGATATTGGCATCATATGCATAGGTATAACGACCGTTTTCTAAATAGCGCGCATTGTGCTTCGCCATATGCGCCCACTGCTCGTCTGTGACCGGCCCCCAGGTTAAACCCCGGGTTTCTCGCATCCGCTGTTCCAGGGCCTCGACACTATCGAAGTAATAGGGCACTCGAATAACCTGGTAAATATAATCCAGCGCGGCTTTAGGTACTTCTGGACCAATGTCGTTAAGAATTAAACGCCGCACCGCAAATTTTTGCTCTGCGATAATACGCATGCCCAACAAACCACCGAGAGACACCCCCAACCAATCGAGTTCTGTAATATTTAGGCTATCGAGAAGATGGCTGATAACGAGCAGGTAGGCCTGATAGTTGTAGCCTTGAGGATCACGGAGAAAGTCACTGCGACCGCGCCCCGGTAAATCGATGGCGATTACGCGGTAACCCTCAGCCACCAAATGCGGCGCAATCATATCGAAATCGTGGCCATTGCCGGTAAGCCCATGCACACACACAATGGGAAAACTCTCTTTATTTCCCCAGTCGGT
The DNA here is from genome assembly GCA_019634095.1 of Cellvibrionaceae bacterium. Taxonomy (GTDB): domain Bacteria; phylum Pseudomonadota; class Gammaproteobacteria; order Pseudomonadales; family Cellvibrionaceae; genus JAHQVY01. The sequence goes on along the minus strand of JAHQVY010000051.1, from coordinate 5,645 downwards.
GTAAACCACTTGGCAGCTTTGCCCCGGCAGTTTAAGTGTCAATGTTGCTGTTTTAATATTCATATTTACAAGATTTAATTTAAATAGATATTTTTTACAACAGACGTTTACTTAAAAAAACAGCTGTAACGCCTTAGCGTTTGAGGTTTCGACTTTATGCATATTTGTTTAGACACTCGGCGATGTCGCTAATCTTCAAATATACCCAAAACACCTAAATCTCAAACGCTACGGGTATATGAAAGAGCAAAATGCCCGAACGACCTTAACTTCTGTAAGCCTTGTATCGAAAGGACTTCTTACTTAATTTACTATCATTGGTCTAGGGTATAATTTACCATTGCACACGCCTTTCAAACAGCTGGCATCGCGCTCATCTTAAGCCACTGGTAGACCGAATGACCATTCATAATTTAATTGCCTACTACAGCGCTTGTTTTAAACAAGATAGCTCAGATTTCAAGCTGCGAAACCTGAATCGTCTCGCCAAACAAGACCTGCTATTTATCGAGGGTACAGACTCAGTTGCCAGTGGTCAATTGCCAAGGCAAGCACTCCAACCAGCGCTAGCTGAACCACTGGCGAAACGTGTTGAAATATATCGACGCGAGCGAGTCTTGCTCCACGGATGCTTTTTTGTTGCGGCAACCATTGACAGCAACGGCGAAACTATAAAGGTATTCAGTCCACTGGTTATCAATGAAGCGACCATTGAAAGCGATGAGTACGGGTTTTACTTTGCCATGGATCCCAGCGCCGCCACGGCAAATGATGACTTGCTGGACCTGCTATTTCCCGAACGCGACAGCCCCTTCAGCCTCCCTATTGAACGTGCCTACAAAGCCATTTACTGGAGCCAACTGTTGCAGCAAAGCCCCTACAAAATTGAGGTTCTGCCCGCATTACACTTTCCCGAACTAGCCAGCGAAAAAGCGCTTAGCCGTGCTTTGCGCAGTCCAAGAGCACAATTACTCTCGGTATCGGCGCTTGCATTTGTCGAGCGTTCCGCCAGCAGCCGCGGTATTTTATACGAGCACAAGCAAATGCAATACGATGGGGTATTTTCTCATGCTCTACAATATTTACTGCAAGCCCAGAATAAAGCCACCCAGCCCACGGCAGCTACCCAGATCAATGATCGCCTAGTACCCGCCTTGCTCACACAAACCCAGAAAAAGATATTACATATTGCGGCTAACTACCCTTTGGGCAGTGTATCTGGCCCGCCAGGCACTGGCAAAAGTTACACCATAGCAGCGGTTGCAGCGGAGCATTTCACGCGCAATAACAGCGTGCTTATTGTCGCTCATACGGAAACAGCATTAGAGGTGATTGCCAATAAACTAAAGCAGGATTTTGGCCTCGCCAATCTCGCGGTGCGCGCGGGGGAAAAATCTTTTTTGCGAGAGTTTAAACAGTATTTGGAAGAACTGCTGGCAGGCTATCACAGCGCTGAAAACCTCGCCAATTTAGAGGGCTTGCAAATCGAGCTGCACGCAACGGTAAAACAAATTATTGCCCTGGAGGCGGATATTGCAGCACAGTGTGCCAATGCGTCTAAGTTAGGTGAGCTGGCACACCAAGTAAATAGTAAACAGGCTAATTGGTGGCAACGCTGGGTACTTTATTGCAACCGTAGAGGAATACAACGACAAGATAAACTTTGGCAATTACAGCACCAGTTTAACCATTTGCTAGCAAAAAAAGAGGCTCTGTCAAAACAATATTTGACTAGCAAACGCATTGATGTCGTCGACAAACTGCTTAGCCAAAACAGAAACGCCGTACAAGCACTAAATAGAGCGGTAAGGGCCCGCAGCTCGGCGAAACAAGCGCAGTACTTCCAAGCGATCGATTTCAATACAATATTGCAAGGTTTTCCGGTTTGGTTGGTGAGCTTGAACACCTTGCACAAAGTGCTGCCCCTTACCAAGGCGATGTTTAACTTGGTTATTATCGACGAGGCGAGCCAATGCAATATCGCCAGTGCCCTGCCCGCGCTTTACCGTGCCCAGCGTGCCTTGGTAGTCGGAGATCAAAAACAGTTGCGGCATCAGTCTTTTTTGTCTTACGCAAAACAACAACAGTTTGCCGCCGAGTATCAACTTGGCAATAACCAACGCGCAGTAAGTTATCGCGATGCCAGTATTTTCGACCTTGCGGCCGAATCCGTTGACACGCAAGATCAAGTAGCTTTTCTGGATGAGCACTTTCGCAGCCACAGTGAGTTGATTGCCTTTAGCAACCAACATTTCTACAACCAAAAACTCAAAATCATGCGCCAGCGCCCCTGCACTAACACTGGCCATTTACAAGTGGCAAGGGTGAACGGCAACAGGTTAAGTAGCGGTGAGAACCGCGAAGAAGCCGCAGCCGTGATCGAAAGAATTCACAGTATTATTGAACACGACACCGCGAGCGGCATTGCCACTAGCATTGGCGTGCTATCGCCTTTTAGTAAACAGGTAAAGTATTTAGCTAAACTAGTTGAAGAGAAAATTAGCCTGGAGCATATAGAAAAACACCATTTGCGGGTGGCCACGCCCTACGGTTTTCAAGGCGAAGAGCGCGATACAATGCTTATTTCCTTTTGCATAGATCCGCAAAATCTCCGAGCGGCAGCTTATTTAAACCGAGAATCGGTGTTCAATGTTGCACTCACCCGCGCCAGGAACAGCCAGTGGCTCTATTTGTCAATCGATGACAATCATCTGCCAGCGAATAACCTGCTGAAACAATTTTTAGCCCACACCAAGCAATTTAAGCTACAGCACAAGCACAGCAGTGCTACGGATGAGTTCCAACAGCAACTGACCACGCAATTAACGGCGGCCAATATAGCCTGCTGGGCCGCCTACCCCATTTTGGGTGTAGAAGTGGATGTGCTAGCCAAAAACAAGGAGCGATATCTCGCGGTGGATTTGATTGGCTACCCCGGACCGTGGTCGAAGGCCTTCGACCTAAGCAGTTACAAGATAATTAAACGTGCCGGCATTGAAGTGCTGCCAATAAGTTATGCGCTATGGCTCCAGGATAAAGAGCGGTGTTTGCAGGCCATTTTTTCCGCTTTGCAACACCCAGAGTATGCCCGTTGTAGCGAGCCCTTACACACTTAAAAATGTGAGGCAAGTTTTTATAAATATAGAAAAATGGAGGCTTCCCCTACAAGCCATTGTGTGCGGGCTGCTCCGCCAAAGGTTTTTGCGTCAAGTGAAATTTAATACTCTCGGCAATCACCGGTTTCCAGAAACTCCAGGCGTGGCCGCCAGAAAACTGCAGGGCCTGGTGGGCGCGGCCATGCTGCCCCAGGTGGGCGCTAAAGCGCTTGTTCGATTCTATAATTCTATCGCTTTCTTTATCGCCCCAGGCCAGCATCAGCCGCACGTTTTTTAATGCTTTTTTTTCCACCCAACTGATGTAGGGGTCTAAATCCTCGGGTAGGTGGTCGCCGTCAAGATCGCCCCAAATTTTCTTAACGGGAACAATTAAGCGTATAAAAAAGGTTCTAAGCGATGGCGCAGCTTGCGCCTCTTGTTTACTAATAATCGGCGCGCTGATTGCCGCTACCGAAGAAAACACCCCCGGCTGATAGTAGGCAAAGCGAATCGCGCCGTGGCCACCCATGGACATTCCGGTGGCAAAACAGTGTTGCGGACAACCAAGGGTGTTGTAGCGTGCCTGAACATTGGGTAGCAAATCTTTAATCACCCAGTCTCTGTAGAGCCGAGACCCGTCATGCCAATTCTCCCAAAAACCCAGCCCGCCATCCGGGCTCAATACAATTACTCGGGGCAACAAAGCCCCATTAATTTGGCTGTCTAAAAATTCTCCCACTTGGTAACGGTCAAAGGTGGTTTCGTCATCCCGCGCGCCGTGCAACAATAAAAGCAGCGGCAGCCGCTCTTCGGGCTGCCAATTGGGTGGGGTATAAACTGAATAGGCCATTTTTTTACCCATGGCAGGGCTATACAGCTCTTGGTGGTCACTGCGAAGCTGTAAGGGCGGTTTACTGGCGCAGGCGCCGATCATCAAAAAACACGAAATTGCTGCGAGCAGTTTCACACCAGGCTACTCCGATTGTTAAGGCTTGTTTTACGCCTTCTATAAAAAGTACGTTCCCCCGGGGCATTTAGATCACCGGCGCTCTTTAACGCCAAACGCTAAACAGCGCAGGCAGGCTGAGCTGGCCGCTTCAGCTGAACATCCTCACGACCTTGCAAGCAGCAGCCAGCCATCTCAAGTCATTTTTACCTGCCGAGAACGAGCGGCCAAAGATCTGCGACGGCAAAGCTAGCACATAGAATACTTGAGAGTTAAACTGCGGTATTTACCAACTCAAGCGACACAGGACAAAACCATGAAAACCCTGCTTCTCGGTGGTAATGGCAGCGAACAAGTACTGGCCGACGCGGCCCAGTTAAACCGCCACGGGTTAATTGCCGGTGCCACCGGCACCGGGAAAACTGTTTCCCTGCAGGTCATTATTGAACAGCTCAGCGCTGCCGGGGTGCCGAGCTTTGTGCCCGACATTAAAGGGGATTTATCTGGCCTCGGCGCAGCCGGAAAAGCGCATCGCAAAGTGTCGCAACGCCTGGACTTTATCGGTATCGCCAACCACGCATTCACTGCAGTGCCCGCGGTTTTCTGGGATATCAAAGGTAAAAAAGGCCACCCGATACGCACCACAGTCAGCGAAATGGGCCCACTGCTGCTAAGTAACTTACTCGAACTCAACGACACCCAGAGCGGCATTTTATACGCCTGCTTCCGCGAGGCCGATGCACAAGGCTGGTTGATGTTAGACCTCGAAGACTTAAATGCCATGCTGCAGTGCTTAGGCGAAAACGCCAAAACCCTAAAACAGGCCTATGGCAACATTAGCGCGGCGAGTATCGGTGCAATCAGGCGGCGCTTGCTGGTTTTAGAGGAACAGGGTTTAGCGGATTTTCTAGGAGAACCTGCGGTACAAGTTCAAGACTTAATACACATAGATGACAGCGGCAAAGGTTTAGTGAATATTCTCGAGGCGGCAACCTTAATTCAGCAGTCGCCGCGCTTATATTCTACCCTGTTGTTATGGCTGCTTTCCGAACTCTATGAAGATTTACCCGAAGTGGGCGATTTAGAAAAACCAAAGTTAGTGATTTTTATCGACGAGGCACACTTAATGTTTAAATTGGCCGGCAAAGCGCTGCTGGAAAAGGTCGAACAAGTGGTGCGTTTAATCCGCTCTAAAGGCGTCGGCGTGGTATTTATTACTCAAAACCCTCTCGATATTCCCGATGCGGTAGCAGGCCAACTCGGCTTAAAAGTACAACATGCGCTGCGCGCCTTTACCGCCAAAGATAAAAAGTCGATTCGTGCGGTAGCAGCTAACTTTAGAGCCAACCCGCACTTTGACACCGAAACCGTATTGCCCGAACTGGCAGTCGGCGAAGCACTTGTTTCTAGTTTGGATAATCAGGGCAAACCCACCGTGGTAGAAAAAACCTTGATGTCGCCGCCAGTGAGCAAAATTGGTCCCATTGCACTCAAAGACATTAAAACCATTATGGCAAATTCGCCTCACGGCGAGAAATTTAATCAGCGAATTAATCGCGAATCGGCACACGAGCTATTGAAAAAACGGGCCCAGCAAAGCGCAC
>JAHQVY010000050.1 GCA_019634095.1 Cellvibrionaceae bacterium | reverse complement strand
TTTTTAACTTTTGTGGCAAATTCATAGTCACTCTATGGGTACAGCCACAAAATTGAAAAAACGCTTTAATTTCAGTTCATTGGGCGTCCGCAGTAGATTCAACTGATTAATTTAGGATTATGTGTCGTATCGCCTGTCGGTTTTCGTTGCCCGCTCTACTGCTATATGGGGTAGTCTGTATCGGTTTTGAAATCACTGATGCCAAAAAATACGCAGAGTTCATTTTGCTTTCGCCATTCCAGCAAACGGTCTATCAAATCGGTCAAATTTTGCATATCTCGCTCAATACCTTCGGCCTCGGCTTGTTTATTGACGATGTCGTCTAATTTGCGATCGCTACTTTGCGACAAGTGTTTCAGTTCGACAATGCCGCAATAGCAAGATCCCCCATGAATTTTATGTACAATTTCCTGCAGCTCAGTGAATGCGCGTTCCTCCGCTAGTGGAACGAGTTGATCCCGAGCCTGTTGCAGGTCTTTAAACATCATTTCAAGCATCTCCTTGGCCAGATCTGCCTTGTTTTTTGCGAGCGCCAGGGACAATTGTAAATCTACCAGCACGGGCTCGGGTTCTCCACCTGAGGCACTTTGGGCTTTGGGCTGTGGATTTACCTCGGCACGACGCGCCGCGCCTTGACTTTCATTTTGCAGGGCCCAGCGTTCGATAACATGCTGCAATTCACTTTCGTTAACAGGTTTGGTTAGGTAGTCGTCCATGCCAGCGACCAGCAATTTCGATTTTTGCTCGCTGACGGTATGTGCTGTGAGAGCGATAATCGGGGTGCGCTGCGGTGGTACTTCTTGTGCGCGGATTCGCCTGGTTAGCTCCAGGCCGTTCATAGCGGGCATTTGCACGTCCATTAAAATAAGATCAAATCCAGACTTTTCCAGCTCGGCCAATACCTCTGGGCCACTGCGCACGCCCACCGTCGCTACGCCGAGCGCTTTGAGTAGTTCGAGTACTAAGCGCAAATTTGCCTGATTATCATCAACGGCCAATACTTTTATGTTGGCGAAGCTGCCGGCCGTGTCGTGGCTGGCCGCTAACGAAGGAGTTAGATGAGTTTGAGAGGTTTCGGACAATTGGGTGTTACCGAGGCCCAATTGGTGGCTAATGCTTTGATGTAATTGGTTGCAGTAAAGTGGGCGCAGGGTAAATTTATTGTTGCTCGCCGCTACGAGACGCTCAACGATTGCTCGTCCGCCGGCATTGACGATCAATAACACCGCGGTTGAATATTCGCGATTGAGCTGACTTATTAAAATAGCTAGCCTATCGGCATTAAATAGTTTGTGCTCGGTATCGATCCCTAAAATGGCCAGCTGGATAGCGGTATGTTGGCCGGTATCCCGCAGCGTTGAGAGTACTTTTGTACTGTCCCCCTGTTCCACCACTTTGGCTCCCCAGCCACGTAAATAGTGGGTAATTTCATTGCGGCTCAATGGGTCGCTTTCGCAAACTAAGGCATTTAATCGGCTAAAGGTGCCCGCCAAATAGCCTTGGTTGGTCTTGGCTTTGGGGTTTTGGCCAAGCGTGGCAGTAAACCAAAAGGTGGCGCCTTTATCGAGCTCGCTTTCCACGCCGATGCGACCCTGCATACGATCGACGATACCTTTTGCGATAGCTAAACCTAGCCCGGCACCTTCGGTGCTGCGTTTTTCGTTGCATATGGCTTCTGAAAAAGCTTCAAATAAACACTCTTGTTGTTCTTCACTCAGGCCGACCCCACTATCGGTTACACTAAACTTCAACACTAATTGTGAGTGTGTTTGAGACTCCTTGCTAACGCTAATAAGTATATGTCCTGTGTGGGTAAATTTTATTGCGTTTGAGATCAAGTTATTGAGCACCTGCTTAAGGCGCAGCGGGTCACCCAGTAGGTTTTCTGGAAAATCGTGATCGATAATCGTAAGTAGGCGCAAACGTTTTTGCTCCGCTGCCGGCGCATGAATCTTTATCGAATCTTCGATTACTTGGCGAATTCTGGTGGGTTTATACTCCAGCGACAATTTGCCAATTTCTAAGCGGGAAAAATCTAGAATGTCATTGACGACGGTTAATAGACCTTTTGCCGATTCGTCAATGGTTTCAATATATTCCTGTTGATGGCTCGACAGGTGGGTTTTGTGGAGCAGCTCCGAAAAACCGATGATTCCGTTTAAAGGAGTGCGAATTACGTGGCAAATATTGGCGAAGAATTCCGATTTTACTCTGCTGGTACTTAAAGCATTTTTACGCGCCATATCGAGCTCTATATTCTGTATTTCGACGGTTTCCAGGGTCTCTTTTAGCTCTTCGAAGGTGGAGTCTGAGCCATTTTGCTTCACTTCCGCGAATTCTTTTGTCAAACTACCGATGTCGTCCATTAACATGTTATACAAGCAGCCGGGGTTCGGTGGGTCGGGTTGGTCGAATTTACCTCGTGCTATGTTTATCAGCTTGTAGCGAATTTTTTCGACAGAGTTAATGAGGTATCCTTTAAGTTTGTAAACGCCAAAAATAATAAAAATGGAACTTGCTGTACCCACGAGTAATAGGCAGATAATGGCTTGATACAGGTTAACAATAGGGGCTGTGTCGTAGCTGGAGGCCACGATGGCAAGTTCGCGATTTCGCAAATTAATGTCAAAACGGTAGTGACAATAATTTTTTTTACAGTGATAGTTCTCGTTAGATTTAAGAAGTTTTTCCGATGAAAGGCGCGTAGCAGAACCGAAATTTCGCACTTTATTTTGACCCTCGAAAACAACAATATTGCGAAATTTACCGTTGGCTAATAGCGATTGAGCTATCGAGTCAATATGTGCCAGCGGGTCGGCCGGCTTGGTTGGGTCAACGGAAAATAAAATCTGTAGCAGATTTCGGGTGTTTTGATGATTTTGTTGACTTTTAGTAGAATTTAACACTATAAACGCCACAAATAATAATGTGCAACAAAGCACTGCCGGGGCGAGCGTAAAAAAGAGTAACTTGTTTTGTAATTCGCTGTTTTTAAGCATAATTGTGCCTAATATTTGTTCAGAGTTGCAATGTGACCGTGTGGGCTTTCCTCGGCGTCTGCAACATTATATTCAAAGTTGTCATATGCAAAGGGGCGAAAATTGTTGTGTCCACTGTTAGAATTCAAGGCCGGGTTTTTTAAGGCGAGTATTTAGGCTATGTATGGCATTTCCAACCATTGAAAATTATGTGGGTAATACTCCTCTAGTTAGGCTGCAGCGGCTGGTGAGCTCTGAAACCAGCACCCTGCTTGCGAAACTAGAGGGGAATAATCCCGCCGGCTCTGTGAAGGATCGGCCCGCGCTCTCCATGATCAGCCGCGCCGAGGAGCGAGGTCATATTAAGCCGGGCGACACGCTAATAGAAGCGACCAGCGGCAACACCGGGATTGCCCTCGCCATGGCCGCCGCAATTCGCGGCTACAAAATGATTTTAATCATGCCCGACAACAGTACTGAGGAGCGCAAGGCCGCTATGAGAGCCTATGGTGCTGAATTAATCTTGGTGAGTCGTGAGCAGAGCATGGAAGGTGCAAGAGATTTGGCAAAGCGCATGCAAGATGAAGGCAAGGGGCTTGTGTTAGATCAGTTTGCGAACACAGATAACCCCGTTGCGCACTATTCTGGCACGGGTCCAGAAATCTGGCAGCAAAGTCAGGGCAAAGTTACCCACTTTGTCAGTTCCATGGGAACTACAGGCACCATCGTTGGCACTTCGCGCTATTTAAAGGAGCGTAATCCGCAAATTGAAATAATTGGTTTGCAACCCGAAGATGGCGCTAGTATTCCAGGCATTCGCCGTTGGAAGCCCGCGTATTTACCAAAAATTTTCGAGGAAAAAAATATCGACCAGGTTGTCAATATGTCCCAAAAAAGAGCAGAAGATACCATGCGCCTGTTGGCGAGAAAAGAGGGGATCTTTTGCGGTGTATCATCTGGCGGCGCAGTTGCAGCGGCACTTGATATTGCTAATTCTGTAGATCATGCCGTGGTAGTAGCCATAATTTGTGATAGGGGTGACCGCTATCTCTCATCTGGATTGTTTAACATCTAGACTATAACTGTTAATAAATTTTCGTTTGCCGCAATAGTGTTGGGTGGGCTATGGTAAAAATTAGGCAAGATCATCCGCTAGATCACCTTGGTGAAGTGAATTTAGCCGAGTGGGTAAAGCGTATTTCCGCTAGGGCACACTTTGCCGATAAATCAATTCTCGAACTCTCAAGAGCATGCAAGCTGGCTTACTCAGTATCGGGCAGCGAAGGTAAAAGTGAATTCGCTTGGGGTGAGGGTTACACCGCATTCCATGCCGGGTTGGAGATGGCCGAAATTCTTGCCGATTTACAATTGGATTGTAGTTCTCTTTGCGCTGCGGTGTTATACAGAGAAGTGAGAGAGGCCATTTTACCTCTAGAGACGGTGCGCGAGCATCATGGTGAAACAGTGGCGACGCTAATTTCTGGCGTGCAAAAGATGGCGGCGATTAGCGGTTTAACCAACCCATCAAGCGAGGCCGTTTTTGGTCAGCAATCTAAAGAGCAATCTGAAAATGTGCGCAAAATGCTGGTTGCAATGGTCGATGATGTTCGCGTCGCCTTGATTAAGCTCGCAGAGCGGACTTGCGCGATACGCGCGGCAAAAAAAGCCCCGATTGAAAAGCGGCAACGCGTTGCTCGTGAAGTGTCAGAAATTTACGCTCCGCTGGCCCATCGTTTGGGTATTGGCCATATCAAGTGGGAGTTGGAGGATCTGTCTTTCCGGTACTTACACCCTTTCGATTACAAATACATAGCAAAGTTGCTCGATGAGCGGCGTGTCGATCGCGAAAACTACATTGACAGTGTTATTCGTTTATTGCACGAGGCGATAGAGAACGAAAATATCGAAGCTGATCTATTCGGTAGGGCGAAACATATATTCAGTATTTGGCGCAAAATGCGCAGAAAAAATATTAGTTTTTCAGAAGTTTACGATATACGTGCGGTGCGTATCCTGGTTAACACCGAGCGAGAGTGTTACACGGTTTTAGGTTTAGTCCATTCACTCTGGCGAAATATCCCCCATGAGTTTGATGATTATATCGCCAACCCAAAAGAAAATGGCTATCGTTCACTGCACACTGCAGTGAACGGCCCGGCAAACCGGGTTTTAGAAGTTCAGATTCGAACCAAGGAAATGCACGATGAGGCAGAATATGGGGTTTGCGCACACTGGCGTTACAAAGACACCGATACCAAAGAGCAGGTCGATAGCTACGAACAAAAAATAGAGTGGCTGCGCCAAGTGTTGGAGTGGCACGACGAACTGGGTGGCAGTCCTTGGGATGACCAGTTGCCCAAGGTCATCGATCAAGATCGCAGTTATGTGTTTACTCCCGACGGCCACATTGTCGACTTGCCTTCGAAAGCCACGCCGGTCGATTTTGCATTTCGGATTCATTCGGAACTTGGCCTGCGTTGCCGAGGTGCCAAGGTGAATAGCCGAATTGTGCCGCTTAATCACACACTTAAAACGGCGGATCAAGTGGAAATTCTTACCGGCAAGCGCAATGCGCCGAGTCGTGACTGGTTAAATTCTAATTTGGGCTATATCACTACTTCCCGCGCACGCAGTCGGCTCCAGGCTTGGTTTAGAGAGCTAGATCGAGATCAGAGTATCGATGATGGGCGTGCATTGCTCGATCATGAATTTAGGCGGCTGGCAGTTGATAATTTAGATTATGAATTGTTGGCTCAAAAATTACATTTGAAGTCTCTCGAAGATCTCTACGCTGCAGTAGGCAAAGCGGATATCAGCGTGGAGCGCGTGATACAAGTATCGCAGAAGCTTGTCGACCCGGAACAGTCTTCCGAACCCGTAGTGTCTCTGGTTGGCAAGGCATCAGATGTACACTCGGGATCGGATGTGTATATAGATGGCGTGGGCAATTTAATGTCCTCAATTGCCCAGTGTTGCAATCCCATTCCAGGTGATCGTATCTCAGGTTATATTACGGTGGGTCGAGGGGTTTCTATTCATAAGGCGGATTGCGTGAATTTTTTGCATCGGCAGTCTGAAGACCCCGACCGAATTATTGCGGTTGATTGGTCCGAGGAACCTCAAAAACTTTACCCTGTAATGGTTCAGGTTGAGGCTTTTGACCGACACGGTTTACTGCGCGATGTAACAACATTGCTCGACAGGGAGCGAATTAATGTCAGTGGTATGAACACCGTATCCAATAAAAATAAAAATACTGTGGAAATGCAAATTCATATTGAAGTTGCCGATTTAAGCGGTTTAAGCCGGGTGCTCGCTAAATTAAATCACCTGCCAAATGTATCTTCCGTTCGACGATCAAATTAAATGTCTATGTACACTATAGAAGATTTGCACTATCTGATGATACGTTTGCGTCGCCCGGAAGATGGGTGTCCCTGGGATTTGAAACAGGATTATGTGTCAATTTTACCCTCGACCATTGAAGAAGTTTACGAGTTGGTCGCTGCTATAGAAAATCGGGATTTTGCGAATCTCAAAGAAGAGCTGGGTGATTTGCTATTTCAAGTGGTGTTTTATTCCCAACTAGCAGAGGAAGAACAGCGCTTCGGTTTGGTGGACGTTGTGGATGGTTTAGTCGAAAAATTGCTGCGACGCCATCCGCATGTTTTTCCGGATGGCACCTTGCAGAGTCATCGCGATAAAAGTCTAAAAGTGGATGAGAGCTCTATAAAGCAAAACTGGGAAAAAATAAAAGAGACCGAGCGTGGCGATAAAGGCCTGCCTGGTTTGATGGCTGATATACCTCAGGCGCTACCGGCAATGATGCGCGCGCAAAAACTGCAAAAGCGAGCGGCGAAAGTGGGTTTCGATTGGACTCAAACCTCTGCGGTCTTGGAAAAGTTGAAAGAGGAAGTGGCAGAGTTGGAGCATGCGATAGAAGTGCGTGAAGCTAACAACATCGACAACACCGGTAATGTTGAGGAAGAGTTCGGCGATCTGCTGTTTAGCTGCGTCAACTTGGCGCGTCACCTCAACCTTGATCCGGAACGATCACTGCGCCAAGCGAACGCGAAATTCCAGCAACGTATCCAGTTTATCGAGAAAAAACTCGAGGGTGATGGCAAGGGTTTTTCAGATCTTAGCGAACAAGAATTAGATCAGCTTTGGCTTCAAGCCAAAGCTAATTTAGTTAGTGAAGGTTAGCTCTCTATGTGTTAGCGAAGGTCAAGGCGGGTTTGAAACAGCGGGGGACCCTTTCTACGCTTTTGTTTATTTAAGGCTGTGCCGGTTCGCAGGCAAATGCAGCGACGCTTTGCCAGTGAGGTTTGAATAGCTTGTGCCGATTGCTATCAAGATGCAGGAGAATACGGCTGGGCTTGGGCGTGCAGGTTTTCGCCCGACTGCTGTCACCGAGAGCCACGATATGTATTCGTTGGCCGCTTGCAATGGATTCTTTTTTGATAGTGTTCCTTGGCGAAGAGGTTCGTGCACGTTGACGATTTTTTTATCGGCACGTCTCAAAATCTCTGCTTGACTCAATATATTGGATATATTTGCTTTAATAGACTGCTAAATAGTGGCTCCTCAGTGATTCTGGAGCTCTGCAGGCCTGTTTTGACGTTGATTCAGGGGCGTTCACGTTCATAATAGGAAAACAGCTAGAGGTGCTGAGTAGTGCGGCAGATCTTGCCGTTTATGGTGTCTGAGCGCAATGTCGTTGCCCCGGGCGCAGCCAGCGTCATCCGCCCGC
>JAHQVY010000049.1 GCA_019634095.1 Cellvibrionaceae bacterium | reverse complement strand
TATACCCAAAGCGTTTGAGATTTAGGTGTTAGGAGTGCGGCAATTTTTGTTCTTGGCAAGGCGCGACAACGCACAATAGCCATTCTATTTAAGGCGGAGCAACACCGCCAAGGGCACTTAGGGGCGTGCTCATGAGGCCTAAATCTCAAGTGTTTTGGGTATATATTGAAGCAATGCAAGTTACTGCAAGAGCGGGAAAGACGCTCTTTTTCCAGGGCTTGGGTTAAATCATGCGTGTCAGTGCATTAGCCCTAACATCGCATAATTTTTCGGCCCCCAAGCCGCTTCTTTGCTTCTTAGTAGCAGAATTTCTAGCGCCACATTCGATTTTTTCGACTTCACTAAGACTGAATGGCACTTAATGTAGCTGCAACGGTGGGGTATGTTTAAACCGATGCAGGCGCCCTTTCAAAAATTTTCTTGCAACTTTCTTAACACATTCTTTGTATATTAAATCAAACGTCTTATTCAGACATTTTCATATTTTCCGTAAGCCCTTTTTGCCGCTAACACTAGCGGCATTTTTTCTCACCCTTGCTAACTAGCAGTGACGGTTTTTGCTGCAGCTAAACTAAGTGTCATTCAGCGATAGACCGACTCCCTTAAAAATCGATAATCCTAAATTAATCAGTTGGATCGTAGCGAGGGCGTTCAAGGGGCTGAAATTAGAGTGATTTTTTTAACTTTTGTGGCAAATTCATAGTCACTCTATGGGTGCGCCACAAAATTGAAAAAACACTTTAATTTCAGTTCATTGGGCGTCCGCAGTAGATTCAACTGATTAATTTAGGATTATAGAGCTATAGACCAATGACGCTCAATTAAGCCAAAAGCCCTTTAGATATAGCTGCCATCCCTCGCCCTGCAGCTAAACTAAGTGTCATTCAGCGATAGACCGACTCCCTTAAAAATCGATAATCGGTGTATCGTCATCAATTGATAACAGGAAGTCAGTTAAGTTTTGCAATGAGTCAGGATCCGATACAACCTCTTCGATAGTTTGATTGCTCCAGTCTGGCAGCGTATGCACTGCATAGACATCGCTTATGGTCATTGCCCTGCCGTCATGTAAGTAGGGCGCACTAATACCGACCCCAAGCAAAGAAGGTACGTTAAATGCGCCCTGGGCACTCAAGGAATTAAAACCCTGTGTACTCTGGCCTGCGATGGCACCGGCGCCGCGTATTTCCAGTATACTGTCCGCCATCAAAGAACCGACATTTTCCAGGAAAGTAACGGTTTCATCATTATTACCCACACTGAGAATCTGAGGCCCCACGACAGTCAAATTGGGATCGACCGGCGATATACCGGTGAAAAAGTCGGAACCTAAGGGGTTCACTGTAAATGTCGGGTTAGTTTGATAGCGTGCTGTGGAGCTTTTGGTCCATTTAGGGCCGCTATGGCAACTACCACAAAAACTCTCAAATACCGCGCGGCCGGCTTGGAGTGCAGCTGCATTTGTTTTCACAGGCATAATAGGTGCCCTCACCTTATTGGCCACCCATTCGGTCATGGCATCCAGGGCATCGCTAACGCCGCTAACCGGGCCGTGATTAAATACTTCGCGAGTTTTATCCTCACCCTTAACATTGCTCGCAAATCCAAGGCCGCCTTGAATACCAATCGCGTTGTTATTAAAGTCGGTGATGCTGCCACGCACAGCATTCCAGTTCAAAATACGCTGATCATTTATATTGCCTTTCGCGAAAGTCCCCTCTAATGGCAGCGTCTGCCGAGGCCCGGTTGGGAAAATCCATGTCACGTTATCACTGTGGCCGTCTTCGTGGCAGCTGGCACAGCTACTCCAACCATTGTCGGAAGCTTTATTGCGAAAACTCAAAGGGTCGATATCACGCACTGCAATATCAAAAGAACCGTCGTTGTCAGTATCGAAAACATCGGGTGTTCCGAGCGCGGTATAGAACACCAATTTGCCCAACAACTCCCGATGTGCCTGCGTACCCGGAACAGGTGGATCACTGGCGGAAATATCTTGCTTAAGCACTTGATTAGATTCAAGATCGATAGCCGTCACCGAAGTATTCACCTCGTTGTTTGTGTAGGCGCGTGTGCCGCTGCGGTTCATAACAATACCATTGGGAATATTGCCGGTTTTAAAGCGCACGACACTGTTTTCCCCAGCGCCAATACGCAAGTTGCCATTGTTCCAACTTGCGCGGAGCACATAGTTTCCGCCACGACTAACCAGCAAAAAATTTTCCCCTGCTCGGTCTACATCGATCGCGACAATATCGTTACCAAAGACACGGTCTAGGGACTGCGTCGGGTTTTCCGGTTGATTCTCTAATTTTATTAGACTGTTAAGATTCATTGAACGATCAGAGCCCGTAGCGAGATTGATCATACTCAGCAAGGCTTGCACGTTGACATTGAATTTGACCGGCGGCTCGGGAGACGCGCCAACGTTAGGCAAAAACAAAGTGTTGTTGCGAACCACTGCAGAAAATAAATTGTTGGGGTAAGCGCCCTGTTCGGCATTCGCGATCTCACCATCGTCTCGAATAACTATATCTTCAATATCGGGGCAAAACACTTCATTTTTTAAGGCCCCTGCCCCATTGCCATCGCCAGCGTCACCACTGTTAAAAAATACTGTCCCCGCCTCTTGCAGAGCGACACGGGTTTTTTCGCAAAATTGACGTCTATCAGCAGCGAAACCGGCATTAGTTAGGGGAGTCACCGTATATTCTGCAACATCCGTGTTACTTAGGGAATTGCCCACTGTGAAGTACACGACCTTAGCCTGTTTGGCATCGTTAAACCCATCGGGTCGATTTAACGGATCAATTACCTCGGAAAAATAACGCACCACATACACATACTCGTCTAAATCATCGTCGTCTTCATTGTTGGTCATTGCTACCGCCATTGGATTTCCGCCGACGTCAACGGTATTTATCACTTCGAGGCTCGCGCTGGCAATAACTGAAACAGTGCCCTCAGTAAAATTGGCAACATAGATGTACTTTCCATTCGGTGAAACCACGATACCACGCGGTTCCGTACCCACCGCAATGGGCTCCCCCAGTGGCGACGGTGGTCGAGCATGGATATCGATCACAGAAACAGTGCCGTCTACCGCGTTTGAAACATAAGCATGCCTGTCGTCGGGGCTTAGGGCGACATATCGAGGCTCAGTACCGACTTTTATTTCGGCTAACAGGTTTTCGCTATCGGCACCCGACTCGTCGATGACCTCAATTATGGAAACACTATTTTTTTCACGGTTGGCCAACACAATTTTACGGTCGTCAGAACTTATGGCGATGCTACTGGAGCGCCCCGGCGCGACATTTTCGGCGAGCACGACGGGTTCAGGGGTGGGTGTTGGCTCGGGTGTCGGTTCGGGCGTGGACCCGGGTGTCGGCTCGGGTGTCGGCTCGGGTGAAGGTGAGGGATCTAAACTCGGTTGAGGTGCTTGAGTAGGTTCGGGGGTGGTGCCTGGTGCCTCCGGCTGAGCACCGCTACCGCCACCACAACCAGCAAGCAGTACTGTTGCCAAAACCACAGCCAGCCAAGATTTCGCTCTTGGGGTTTTAGCGCTTGAAAGCACATGGGAAGGAATTCCCAATCTCAATATATGGTTCATAAATAACCCTTAAAGGTGTTCACTTTTGTTGATACCAATTCTGTTTTCTTGAGTTTTGCAAGCATGCACCCGCGGCGTATCAGCGCTTGGTACGTAATAAAATTTACCGAATTAAAATATCAGCACCAGACCAGGCATCGACAAACGAGCAAATAAAATAAACCCTCAGTGCGTATTTAACTCACCGGAAAATCATTGTTAGTTATTGATTAAGCTTGATCGTTGCTTGCAGGGTAAAGCAACATCCGCTCAGGGTTTTAAAGATCGATATAGCAATTAACACGCAAACCATAAACAGAAGCTCACGGCATCAATGGTATCGGATTACAATTATGTATTTATTGCGTGAGCTTTTTCAAAACCCTTGCAATCTTTAACAAGTAACAGGTTTGCCTACGCAGTACCAAGCGCATTTCAATTCATTTACAAATCATATATTAAAAAATAAGTTAACTAATTTCACGATTTCAAATATTTGACGAGTATCAACACCAACGTGTCGTGTTTTATTGGTTTTTGCAAACACTTCACATGTATATAATTTACGCTTGCAAACAGTAATACCTATAACACAACGGAAAAGTTGCATAAAGTTTTTAACTCAGAGATGAGATAAGAAGAACTGCGGGGGTGGGTCACGTAACAACGCGCTGTTACTTAGCATGAGACACGATTTTTGAATACAAGTTGCTTAGCAGCAAACAGGGAATATACCGCTACCAGGTGAGCAGACAAACGCGCTCACCTGCCAACGCTTTTTTGGAAAACGCGCTTAACTACGGCGGCGAGCCCAATGTTTTAAAAGCTATTGAGAAAAAATAAGCCGCTCACCCGTAGTGAGATCAACAACGAAAACTGCAGCGGCACCTTCGTCGCTGACATAAGCCCAATTTTTCTCGCTATCAACAAATACGCCCGACGCGTTTCTAAAGATATTCGCTGACACGGCGCCCGACAAGAGACTGGGCTGCCGGCTATCTAACGCAAGTGCGATTACTTGATTGCCAATATTGTCCAAAATAACCAAACGGTTATTGGCAAGATCCAGCGTCACGTCAGTGATATTTTCCAACGCAAGTCCAGACTCAGAATCGACAAAATTCGTAATTAGACGGCGGTTGCCACTGTTCACGTCTATCGAGAAGATCTTATCGGCACCGTTGTCAACCACAAAAAGTCGATTATTTACAACATCAAATACAAGCTCAGATGGGCTGATAAAAGGCGTTACAACGTTCGCACTGTTATCGGAGAAAACCGAGCGCTGTCCAGTGTCGAGATCTACCGCAACAATTGCTCGCGATTCGCTATCAGAGACAAATAAACGATTTCCCGCAATATCGATTGCCAGATCTTCCGCAGCCGACAAGCTAACGCCGGCGTCCTGCCCTGACAGTAAGGTTTGCACCACATTGCTAAACAGATATATTGCGCCTTCTTGTGCATCTAGCACATAGGCATCGCGCTGACCGTTTCGAAAAACAATATCGACTGGCGCGGGATCCGGTACTTCTGGACCGGAGGTGGCAGACCCAAAACTGGCATGAGTTCTTTGTGCGGTATCAATATCAACGTTATAAACCGTGGACCGCTCGGCATCCACCAGAACGAGACGCCGATTATTGTCATCGTAGGTAATTTCACTGGGGCGGAGCAAAGGCAGTCGCGAGTTGGGAGTACTATGATTCGAAATAAGCTCGCGCTCACCGCTGCGCAAGTCTACCGAGAACAGTCTGTTCCATGCACTGTCCACCACCAGCCCACGATTATTATCTGCATCGATTGCTATGCTCAGGGGTTCGAAGAAAGGATTCTGGAGATTGGGGCTGGTAGGGCTGGATACAAACTCTCGGTCACCACTAGCCAAATCGACCGCTGTAATGCTCCGATGGCCTTGATCAACCACCAGGGCACGTTCATTCACATAATCCATAGTAATATCGACAGGCCGAAGCAGTGGCTCGGCGAACAGCGGAGGCTCATTGCTGCTAATGGTACTGGTCCGATAGAATAAAAATCCGACACTGTTTACCGTGAGCCCCTCGTTCAGCACCAAAGCGCGGTCGGCGCGGTCAGCCCTCACCTCGATATCGATAGCCAGCGGGAACGGCCCACCCACCTCCCGTTCAGACGTCTCTCCACTATCGAGATCAACTTCAATTAGGCCGCCTTCCGCATAATCGGTTAACAAAACGCGCAAGTTTGTCGGGTCGATAGCAATATCGCCCCCACCGGATATATCGTCGCTTAATATCGATCGCTCGCCATCGCGAAGGTCCGCGGCAACCAGTGCCTCGAGCGCAGTGTCTACAACCAACACACGGCCCCGCACGGGATCGATAACCAGGCTTTCTGGTGACAAAAACGGTGCGGCGCTGCTAGGTGTTGCGCCATCGGAGAACATCGTATGCTCGCCGCTGCTCAGATCGATGGCGACAATACCCCTGAGGGCGGTATCGGTGATGAGAGCCCGGTTCTGTCGATTATCGAACACAATATCTTTCGGAACTTGCAATTTTACGGGGCTGACACGGCGAACTGTTGCAATATCCTGTAAATCTGTATTGCGATTACCGACGTTGTCGCTCACCTCGACAGATAGTGAGGTGGCGCCAAGCTCCAGCGGAACGGTGGCAGTCCATGTTAAAAAATCATCGTCCGAACTCGCGGCAACGCCATTAACGCTTACTTCGCTAACGCCGCTATCATCGTCGCTCGCAATGCCTCGCACCACCACGGTATTGTCATAGGTTACTGTGGTAGTGGTCGGCGGGAAAAGCAAAGTGGCGACAGGTAGGGTAGTATCTTCCGCTACCCGAGGGTTGCGGTTGCTCACCAGTTCTTCGAGGTTACTAAAACCGTCGTTATCGCTATCAATCTCCGTGTTGTAGTCTTGCTCGGCAAAAACCACCGTGTTATTGCCCTCGACAAGTTCCACCGTTTGGTCGCCAGTTTCCGCCACACGAATGCCATCGCCATACTCCGCATGGCTGAATTCAAGCAACAAACTCAAACGACTGGGCCCCGTGGATAAGCCATCCAACTCAAGGCGCGCCTGCTCGGCATTGAGTGTCATTTCTTCTGCAGCGGCATCGTTAACCGTAAGCAATCCGCGCAAGCTGCCCTCGGGTAGTTCCGATATGGCGATAAAATTCGGCAAGTCAATAAGTACCGTGACCGCTTCTTCTGGCTCCACCCCGAGCTCTTCATCACCCTCGTCCAGATTATCTTCGCCGTCCTCCTCTTCTTCATTAACCGAGGGGTTTCGCCCGGACACCAATTCGTCCAGGTTGCTCACACCGTCTAAATCGTCGTCAAAATCGGTGGAAAAGTCGCCATTTACAAAATTAATACGGTTGTCCCTGGGCTCGATAACAACTTGTCTTGCTGCCGAAGCTAATTCGATTGCGTCACCAAATACGGGATGGCTAAACACGTAAAAAACTTCGAAAATATAGGTGCCTGCACTTAAGTCGTCTAGGCGAATTTCCGCATTCTCGCCCACTATCGTCAAATCTCTGGAAAAAGTCTCATCAGGGAGATTGTCAACAAACTTAGTCGTTCTCAGCACAGCCGACAAGTCGCCTTCTTCTGGCAGAGGAGCGTCGCGCAACTTAGACGGCAGCGCAAACTTGCTGACTTGGCTTTTATCCGAGTTTTCAGTGGCATTTTCAACTGAGCTTTCAGCGCTACCACCGCAGCTGCCAAGCAGCATAGAACCGGCAAGCAGCGCTAGCAACAACATCACTTTGTAAGACCAGTCGATAAAGTGAAACGATCTGTTATTCATTTGGAATCACCAAAAAACTACCCAACCGGAGTTTTCATTGAATTTTGCTGTGAGCGGAATCGTGGACCAGCTTTGCGAGGGGTCAACCATATAGCCATCCCTGTTTATTAATTTAGTAATCTCGACCTGCGCTTCCACAACATTTTTAGATTTAATATGATTTACTTTGGTTATTTCGAGATTAGTTAGGCTGTACTCTTCAAATAACAAATTTAAAAACTGCTTGTTCTTGTCCGATACCTTGGCAATAGTTTCTAGAGCCAACAAATCACCGAGTTCGAATGACACATTAAAGGTTTCTATTTTCCTTAAAGCCGCATCTACAGAGGGGTCGTAATTAATTTCAGGTTTGTTTTTCGTAACGCTCACTTTAACTGAACTTACTTTGTCTGATTTCGCTACTGCCGGTTGCGGCACCTTGGGCGCTGGAGGCGCTTTCGCCACCACACGCTCTGCTTTGGTCACCACAGGTTTATTTGTCACGGCGGCAATCGCCGTGACAGCTTGTTCAGCCTGCAGCTGTTCTACGCTGAGTTCAATTTTTTGAATTGCCTCCTCGGAACCGCCAATTTGCTTTAATAAATTCAATCGAGTTTGGGCACTTTTAAGTTTACCGTCTCGCAATGCGATACCTGCGCTTTCGACGATATCCCGATGTATCGCATCAATACCTTGTAATGAATCAGCGTGGTAGGGCTCTATTTTTAAGATGTCGCGGTAAAGCTGATAACGGGTCAACAATTTAAAAGAGTAAGGCACGGTGGCGGCATCGAGGCGCGCTATTTTTTCCTCGAGTTGTTTTATTGGCGATATTTTTTGCTCTAACTCAAGCCTCACTTTCCGCGAGACTTGCAGCTTCTCAACCATGGCATTCACAGGCTCGGCCTCATCGCCACCGCGCAAACCACTCGCCGAAAAAAAAGTTCCGGGCCTGGATGAATCCAGGAAAGCCCCAGCAGCGAAGCCTAAGCAGGCACAGCAGAGAACAGCCGCAAGACCTCTGAATATCAGCGTCTGGAACAAGCTCTGCTTGCTCGATGCGGCAACCGCCTCGAGCATGGGCGACTCGATTGCCATGGCTGCGCGGTTGCGAGCGCGCAATTTGCCGGCTGCAGACCTGTTTTTATCGTCGCTGGAAATGGCTGTTGGCGTGGACGCGAAACTGTGCGATTTACGTCGCGCAACAGGGTCGCTCTTACCCAGCAGCATCTTCGACCAGAGCTCCACCGACTGCGGCCTTTGATGGGCTTTGAAATTCAAAGCCGAATCTACAGCTCGCAAAAAAGCCGGAGAATACTTAAGGTAACGACTGCTTTGCTGAACCAGACTCTCATAGGGATCATCCTTGCCATCCAATATCACCGAGGCTCGGGCCAGCGCGTCTCGCGGGGGTTTACCGGCAATAACCTGATACACAATTGCAGCCAGTGAATAGATATCGGACCAGGGGCCCTGCACGCTTTGGTCCCACTGGGCTCGGTAAAACTCAAAAGGTGCATAGGCACCGGCGATATTTGATCTAGGTGAGTCCCTTTCATCGTTAACATCTTGCTCTTGTTCTTCACCAACCGGGGCGAGCCATCCAGATGA
Source organism: Cellvibrionaceae bacterium (assembly GCA_019634095.1). Classification (GTDB taxonomy): domain Bacteria; phylum Pseudomonadota; class Gammaproteobacteria; order Pseudomonadales; family Cellvibrionaceae; genus JAHQVY01. The sequence continues at coordinate 26 of JAHQVY010000049.1, read as the reverse complement.
GTAATCGCTTTTAATATAAAGAGTGG
>JAHQVY010000048.1 GCA_019634095.1 Cellvibrionaceae bacterium | reverse complement strand
GAACTACAAACAGCCCTCGGAGTGGAAATACTCCCTGGGCGCCGACTACTTTTTTGATAACGGCATTAAACTGCAGGGAGATTTACTGTATTCCGAGCTTAAAGACTCCGCCATCTATGTCGATTTATCGCAATCGGTTGTCGGTAGAACCCGAACCGACCAGCCGATTTACGACTACACCAATGGCACCGATAATTTAATGCTAACTAATTCGCCGCGCGATGCCGATTCCTACACCCTATCGCTAATTGCCAGCAAAAGCTTCGACTTTGGCTTGGATGCCATGCTCGGCTATGCCTACACAGAAGGCGAAGATATTAGCTCGATGACCTCGGCAGTGGCCGGCTCCAACTTTGGGAATAATGCCTTACTCGATATCAACGACCCCAGAGCGGGAAGTTCCAACTACGCCGTACCGCATCGTTTCACAATGCGTTTAACTTATCGCAAAAACTTTATCCGCGACTTGCAAACGCGGGTGAGCCTGTTCGGATTCCGGGAATCGGGCCAGGGTGTGAGCGTGGTAATGGATGGTCAGGCCTTGGAGGGTGATGGTTTCTTTGGTCGCCATCTAATGTATATTCCCGATGGCGAAAACGATCCCAACGCGGTTTATATCAGCGGCGAAGAAGAGGCCGCAGATGCGGCTGCGGATACCGCCGCGTTTTACGACTGGGCGTCGGGCTTCAGCAGCGGCTTTATTCCGCGCAACAGCGTTAACTCCCGCTGGAGCACACGTTTCGATTTGCGCATCGACCAAGAGCTACCCACCTTTATCGATGGCACCGCGAGCAGGGTATTTTTAAAAATATACAACCTGGGTAATTTACTCAATGATGAATGGGGCTTGCAAACCGACGCACAATTTTTCTCGCAAGAGGTGGTTGATGCCCAAATTAACAACCGGGGGCAGTACGTGTATTCAAACTTTCGCGAGCCGCGCGTGAATAATTATCTGCAAGGTATTTCCGTGTGGCAGGCTCGTATAGGGATAGAATTTGATTTTTAGAGTTTGTGTGTGACCGCTTAGGGTATAGCCTGTTTCCACAGGCTATACCCTTTTTTTTGCGGTTAATGTCGAGCTTGCAAGCAACGCGCGGCTCACTTAGGCACGGGCGTAAGCTGTTTATCAAACGAAAAATTGTGGCGATCGAGCACAAAGGCAGACACCTCACCCGCATACTCAATATTTACCCGGTTTTTCTGCTGCGGAAAATAAGTGGTGAGCATGCGATTGTCGATACTTAACTTAAGGCTTGTTGCGCTTAAGTGTGCTTGATTTAAGCGTGCCGTTTGATAAACCCAAAGATATTTGCCCTCCAGTTCATAGCCCAATAAGCTTAGTTCACTTGCAGCATCGTTTAGTTCTAGGGAAAATTGTTGCAACACATACTTAACAAAGGTCTTCTGGGCCGTTTCGCTGGAAATAAGATCATAGTTCTTAGGGGCGATGGCTTTTAAGGCCTGCTCGGCATCGTGGATATACAGCCTATGGGTAATATCGATTGCGGCGGTTTTCGGCTGAACCACAATTTTTGTTAGGGCCTCTTGCTGTTGATGGGCGCGCACTGCGCTGCTTAGCGCCAGCAAAATGTAGATAAAGAAAAGCTTGTGTACTGTCATACGAATCCAAAGGAAAGAAAGGGTACCCGCAAAGCTTCCGCTCCCTGCTCACGCTCCTTACCTACATCCCTGTAGGCAAAGCTTCCGCTCCCTGCTCACGCTCCTTACCTACATCCCTGTAGGCATGCTTTCTTACGCGCGGGGTGTAAATGGCGTTTATTTTTTCTGTACTTTTACTTTCGGTTCTTCTTTTTCCGCTTTTATATCATGCATAATATCGCGATAGGCATGACCTTTACGGGGCTCGCTTTTAAAGGCTTCGATGCGTGACGGAATAATTCGTCGCGGATACATATTGTTTTCTATATCTACATCGGCGGTTTCCCATTTAGGGTCAACCGTAAAGCTTGTTAATTTTTTTTCACTCACAATCAACTTACTCACTTTGTGTGGTGAGCGCCGCCAGATTTCCGCTGGAATATAGTACTCGTGATTTTTTCCATTCTTGTCGGTCATCGACAACAAGATAGGCATTACCAAACCGCCGAGGTTTGAGAAATTAACAACGTAGTAAAATTTTTTATCTTTCGCGGCTCGTTCGAGTACCCGGCGCTCCACCGGTTTTAAATCTGCCAGCAATTGCCGATATTCATTGCGTTCTTTATTGGTGACGGTAAATCTATCGTATTTATCGTAAAAATCGCGAATATCTTTATTTAACTCGACCCAAGTTTTAGTGCCCGCATCTTTATTCTTCTCAACAAACAACGGCGTGGGTTTATCGTCTTCAAATTTGCGATCATTGCCAAAAACCACTTTTGGATCCATGGTTTCAAGCTGCATTTCGTAAACGTGGTCAATAGAAATATCAACGTGATCGGTTGTATAAAACCAACCGTGCCAAAACCAATCTAAATCCACCCCCGAGGCTTCCTCCATGGTTCTGAAAAAATCGGAGGGCGTGGGGCGTTTGAACTTCCAACGCTGCGCGTATTCGCGGAAGGCGAAATCGAACAATTCGCGCCCTAAAATCACCTCGCGTAGAATATTTAAGGCTGCCGCCGGCTTGGTATAGGCATTGGGCCCTAATTTTAAAACACTATCGGATTGCGTCATAATCGGCACTTGGATATCCGATTTCATATAATCGACAACATCTCTCGGCTCCACTCCCCAGGGAATCTTTTCATCCCACTCCCGGCAGGCCACACCGTCGAGAAAGCTGTTGAGCCCTTCATCCATCCAAGTCCATTGACGCTCGTCCGAATTCACCGTCATCGGAAAATAAATATGGCCGATTTCGTGAATCACCACACCAATCAGAAAACGCTTTTCGGCCAAGGTATAGGTTCTTTCGCCCCCCTCATGCCAGGTGGTGCGGGGGCCGTTAAAGGTAATCATGGGGTATTCCATACCACCCACTGGGCCATTGACACTTAAGGCCGTAGGGTAAGGGTAATCAAAAGAAAAGCGGGAATAGACCTGCATGGTATGAACCACGGCTTCGGTGGAGTATTTTTTCCACAAATCCCCGCCTTCTTTTGGATAGAAAGACATCGCCATAACCAAGGGATGCTCGGCGCCCTCTTGTTGGTAGCCTTTGGCATCCCACATAAATTTTCGCGATGAAGACCAAGCAAAGTCTCGGACATTTTCCGCCTTAAACCGCCAGGTTTTAGTGCCTTTGGCTGCGCTCTTTTCATTTGCCAGCGCTTCTTGCTGGGTAACAATAAACACCGGACGCTTGGCCGTTTTGGCTTGCTCTAAACGGGCCTGTTGCTTTTTACTTAACACCTGCTCCGGGTTTTGCAAAACCCCGGTGGATGCGACAATATGATCGGCGGGCACCTTCATATTCACCTCGTAATCGCCAAATTCCAGCGTAAATTCTCCGCGGCCGAGAAAAGGTTTGTTATGCCAGGCTTCGTAATCGCTGTAGGCTTGCAGTCGTGGAAACCACTGAGCCAATAAAAAGATATCGTTACCGCCCTTGCGTGGATCATCGGGAAAGTGCTCGTAGCCCGCCCGTGCCGAGACCGCGTTTTCTTCAAGAATGTTGTAGGCGTAGGCCAAATCAAAGGTAAAACGGCTATTGGGTTTTAACGCTTGCGGCAAGTCTATGCGCATTTGCGAACCGATTATGGTGTGGGTCAAATCTTCACCGTCGGCGTTAGTAATGGAGGAAAACACGTACCCTGGCTGGTTGTCTTCGAGCCATTGCATACGACGCAACTCCCCCAAACTGATCCCCGCCTTGTCTCCCTCCCCTATTTTGCGTGTTGCCGGGCCCCGGCGGCCAATACCGCCAAATTCCACCGTGCGCTCGGCAATCGAATCGCTTTTAAAACGGTTCTGGTCCAGCTGTAACCAAAGATACTTCAAGTGATAAGGCGAGTTATTGTGGTAAACCACGCGCTGCTTGGCCGTAATACGGCGCGCTTTTTCGTCCAGGGTGGCGTCTATTTTATAATCAACTTTTTGCTGCCAGTAATCGGTGCCCGGTTCACCAGCGGCATTGCGATACTGATTCGGTGTCGGCAGGTATTCGTCCAGCTGTCGGAACTTATCGACGAAATCCCCCTTGGTTTGTTTGACGCCACTGGCTTGTAACGCGGTGCTGTGAGTTAACATTAAACTCGCCACAGTAGCGATGCTAAAGGCAAACCAATTTGATAGAGCAAGATTTCTATAAAAGGTTAGTCTTTTCAAATTATTTCTCCACTGGAAAATTATAGATAACGAACAGCTGATACTTGCCCTCAAACGTTTTCCGCAATACTAATACAGATTAAGTGTCTAAGCTTAGCTGAAACCGGCAATAACCCAACACTCATACTAAAACCCAAGCCAACGCTGAGATATTAACTGAAAAGTAGTAAGGTTACACAGCAACTTGGGGAAGCCTGCAAAGCGATAGCTCAGCCCATAATGTGTAACCAACATCAACACCGCGAACAGATGGTTAACAACCAGCTTCTGCGTATGTCTATGCCACTGCTGCGAACATACAGTGACAGCACCTTCGCAGGCTCAGCAATATTTTGCTCGCTGGTGATCTTCGCATTTGTCGATAAAAATACCGCCGCGTTTTTGACTAGCTTCATTTCCTCAGGCGTTTTTAGCACAAACAAATAAAAGATTGGCGCTTTTCCATTGCTGCGAATACGTATTTTTCATAGGTCTATTGCCACCTGCAACAATCCCTCCTTCCAAGAAAGCCCCCTCACTTTGTGCTATTGATACCCGCACCTAGACGCGCACCATTTTACGCTCAGACCCGTTTTGTCCTTAGCCAGGTTTTATCCTTAGCGAGGTTTTATCCTAAGTAATGTTGCTCCGCCTCGAATATACCCAAAGCGTTTGAGATTTAGGTGTTAGGAGTGCGCCAATTAAGGTTCTTGGCAAGGCGGTACTCACAGGGATGTGAGGTATTAGGGCAACGCAGGAGCAGTTGCCGAGACAACGTAGAATAGCCATTCTATTTAAGGCGGAGCAACACCGCCAAGG
>JAHQVY010000007.1 GCA_019634095.1 Cellvibrionaceae bacterium | reverse complement strand
GATTTTTGTCTAAGTGCCATAATTTCTTTTCCAGATTTAACTGCTCTTTGTCCATAATAAAGTAAGCCAAGCCATTTTTATACCGGGTTTTAGTATGAATGAAAATGACCTCAAGATACTTTTGAAAAACTCTGCGCCGCTTATGGTCCTGGAAACCTACGACGAGGTGCGTGCCATCGATTTAATGAGTAGTTTTTTCCGCAATACTAATCAACCCGCTTGGTGCTGGTCGCTCACGGAAGGTTTACAGGCTTTGGGTTTCGGTCTGAATCTAAAAGACCCCGAAGGCTATTCCGAGCCGGAAGCACTGTTGCAGTATATTAAAAATTATCGCAAACCCGCAGTTTTTGTGCTCTGTGATTTTCACCATCACCTCGAAGAACCAAAGACTATCCGTTATTTGAAGGATATTGCTTTAGCAAAAAGCCAAAGCCGCCAGCGGATAATTTTCGTTTCGCACCAGCTGCGCTTGCCCGAAGAATTATCTCGTTACGCTGTGTCCATTCCGGTAAGTGTGCCAAGCGACAAGGAAATTATGGCAATTATTCGCGAAGAGGCTCGTCGTTGGGCGCTTAAGAATAGTTATGACAAAATTAAAACTGACAGCGAAAGTTTAGAAAAGTTAGTTAGTAACTTAAAGGGTTTGCCGCATCAAGATGTGCGGCGCCTTGCCCATGGTGCTATTGCGGATGATGGCGCCATTACCGAGGCGGATTTGCCGGAAGTCACTAAGGCTAAATTCGAATTGATGGATATGGCTGGCGTGCTTCACTATGAATTTAGCACTGCTCATTTACGTGATGTCGCCGGGCTCAACACCCTAAAGAAATGGCTCGAAGATCGCCGCCTCGCTGCGCGCTCTGAAATTAAAGATTTTAAGCTGGAGGCGCCAAAAGGGGTTCTTTTGTTTGGTGTTCAAGGTGGCGGCAAAAGTTTGGCTGCCAAATCCATTGCCGGTATTTGGGGGCTGCCGCTGCTGCGTTTAGATATGGCAGCCCTGTTCAATAAGTTTGTCGGTGAAACCGAGCGCAATTTGCGTCAGGCATTGAAGCTAGCCGATTTAATGGCGCCCTGTGTGCTGTGGATTGACGAGATTGAAAAGGGGATGGCCGGTGGCGCAGAAGACAGTGGTACCAGTAAAAGGCTACTCGGGACTTTACTGACTTGGATGGCGGAGCGGAAGGGGCCGGTATTTATGGTGGCCACTAGTAACGATATCAGCAAATTACCCCCGGAATTAATTCGCAAAGGGCGCTTTGATGAAATTTTTTTCGTGGATTTACCTGAGCAGGAAGTGAGGGTTAACATCTTTCGCATTCATATGGAAAAGCGGGGTTTGTCGTCGCAGCATTTTGATTTGAATGTGCTTGCCCGAGCCACTGAGGGCTTTACTGGTGCAGAAATCGAGCAGGCGGTGGTGTCTGCAACTTACGCTGCAGCCGCTCGGGGTTGCGATATGGACACCGAACTGGTGCTTAGCACTGTGCGCCAAACCCAACCGCTTTCGGTCGTGATGGCAGAAAATATTTATGAATTGCGCGCCTGGGCAGCAGAGCGGGCAGTCAAGGCGAATTAAACTCGAAAAACATACTCAGCTGTTGCAGGCCCTTTGCAATTCCCGGCGCGAGACGCTCGCGAGAAACACCTGCAGCGCTGTTGCCGCCTTTGCCAAGCTGTGCGCGTCGTTGCTTACCCTGCTAAACATTGCAAGGCCCAGCAACGCGCCTGTGATTTCCGATAGCAGGCTTCGCTCGCGCACTCAGGAGCGCACTTTGCCCTGTTGCTCCCTGGCGATGGCGCGATGGGCGATGTCTCTGCGCATGAAAACGCCCGGCCAACGAATGTTGTCCGCTATGCGATAGGCCGTTTGTGCCGCCGTGCTCACACTGTCTCCCAGTGCCGTGGCGCACACCACTCTGCCGCCGTTGGTGACGGTTTTTTGGTCGACTATTGCCGTGCCTGCATGGAACACTTTGCCATCGTCGGTGTGTTTGGCGTCCAGCCCTTCAATGATGTCTCCTTTATTGTAAGTGCTGGGATAGCCACCGGCGCTAAGAACCACTCCCACGGCGGGGCGCGGGTCCCACTGGCTATCCGATTGTTCTAGTTTGCCGGCGGTAGCCGCGAGACACAGGGTGGCGAGGTCGGATTTTAGTCGCAACATAATCGGCTGGGTCTCTGGATCACCAAAGCGGCAGTTGTATTCGATAACCTTGGCGCGTCCGTTTGGGGCTATCATTAAACCGGCATAGAGAAAGCCGGTATAGGGGTTGCCCTCGTCCGCCATGCCGCGCAGCGTGGGCATAATGATGTCGTCCATTATATGTTGGTGGACCTCATCGGTGACAATGGCGGCGGGGGAATAGGCGCCCATACCGCCCGTGTTGGGACCGGTATCTCCCTCTCCGATCCGTTTGTGGTCCTGGCTGGTGGCCATGGGCAGTGCGTGAGTGCCATCAGCTAAAACGATAAAGCTTGCCTCTTCGCCGTCGAGGAACTCCTCGATTACCACTCGGCAGCCGGCCTCTCCAAAAACGTTGCCCGATAGTGAATCTTTGACCGCTTTTTCTGCTGTCGCCAAGTCCTCGGCGACGATCACGCCTTTGCCGGCAGCCAAACCGTCGGCTTTCACCACGATTGGCGCCCCTGTTTGCTTTAAATAATCAAGTGCCGCATCAAGCTCGGTAAAGCTCTGGTAATCGCCAGTGGGAATATTGTGCCTTGCGAGAAAATCTTTGGTGAATGTTTTTGAGCCCTCTAGTTGAGCGGCGCCTTGCGACGGTCCTAAGCAGGCTAGGCCGGCCGCGTTAAAACGGTCGACGATCCCCGCCACCAAGGGCGCTTCTGGACCAACGATGGTTAGCGCTATCTGCTGCGATATTGCAAAGTCGATCAGCTGGTCAAAAGCCATTACATCAAGGGCTATGTTTTTTATCTTCGCTTCTCTCGCTGTGCCGGCATTACCGGGGGCGACATAGACTTGCGAAACTTCTTTACTCTGCGCGGCTTTCCAGGCGAGAGCGTGTTCGCGCCCGCCACTGCCAATCACTAATAAATTCATTGTACTTTCTCAGGACATATTGTTTGGATAGCCGCCCCGTCTGGCATTGGGTTATCCTAGCCTAGAGCTGTAGCCTACTGGATTAATGCCTTTGCCTTGTTGAGCGCCGCACCGTTGCAGTTTTTAGCATCACACCTGTGCCCGCTTGTGTCGCGTCCGGCAGCTGAGTGGCGCGCTCAGTGCCGAAAATGGCGCATTTGGGTAAATACCATAGCGATATCGTGCTCGTTGGAGGCGGTGATGACCTCTTCGTCTCGCATGGAACCCCCCGGTTGAATCACGGCGCTGATGCCTGCGGCGGCGGCATTGTCGATGCCATCGCGGAAGGGGAAAAAGGCGTCTGAGGCCATTACCGAGCCTTTTACTTCAAAACCGGCATGCTCCGCTTTAATGGCGGCTATCCGAGCCGAATTGACTCGGCTCATTTGGCCGGCACCGATGCCCATCGTCTGCTTGTTTCTGGCGTAAATGATGGCGTTCGATTTCACCATTTTAGCGACCTTCCAGGCGAACAGTAGATCGCGCAGTTCGGCTTCAGTGGGTGCTCGCTTGGAGGCGACCTGCAAATCTTCAACGGTAACCATGCCGTTATCGCGGTCTTGTATCAGCATGCCGCCAGTAACGCGTTTGAAATCCCAGGTGGTATGGTTGTTTGTCGACCATTCGCCCGATTCTAACAAGCGTATATTTTTTTTCGACGCCAAAACTTCGGCCACGCCGGGAGCTATGGAGGGCGCGATAATCACTTCAACAAACTGCTTGTCGATAATTGCTTGTGCAGTTTTTACGTCGAGTTTGCGGTTGAATGCGATGATACCGCCAAATGCCGATTCCGGATCGGTGGCGAAAGCCTTGTGGTACGCGTTCAATACGTCGTCCGATTCTGCCGCGCCGCAGGGGTTGGCATGCTTGACGATTACGCAAGCTGGCAAAGAGAACTGTTTAACCGTTTCAAGTGCAGCGTCGGTGTCGGCAATATTGTTAAAAGAAAGCGCTTTTCCTTGGATTTGATGGGCACTAGTCACGCTCGCCTCCGTTATTTCGGGTTCAGAAAAAAAGGCCGCCTTTTGGTGAGGGTTTTCACCATAGCGCATGGATTGCAATTTTTTGAATTGCAAATTCACTGTGCGAGGAAAGGGGTCGTCCTCGCCATCAATTTTTTGCCCGAGGTAGTTGGCAATGGCCGCCTCGTATTGCGCGCTGTGTTCGAAGGCTTGCACCGCTAGCTCGAAGCGGGTGTTTAGGCACAGGGCGCCACTGTTGTTTAGCAATTCGCTCGCTATTTTTTGGTAGCTGGTCGCATTCACCACCACGGCAACTCGCTGGTGGTTTTTCGCGGCGGCACGCAACATGGTCGGTCCACCGATATCAATATTTTCTATGGCTGTGGCCAGGTCGCAGCTGGGATTGGCAACGGTTTTTTGGAACGGGTACAGGTTCACCACTACCATATCAATTTTTTTTATTTGATGTTTTTCGAGTACCCCATCGTCTGTTTCGTGTCGCGATAAAATACCTCCGTGCACTTTGGGGTGCAGGGTTTTAACTCGACCGTCCATCATTTCCGGGAAACCGGTGTAATCTGAAACTTCCACCGCGGGAATACCGTGCTCCACAAGCAGCTTGTGAGTTCCGCCTGTGGATAGGATTTCCACTCCCTTTTGCGCTAACTGGCTAGCAAAATCGACGATACCCGTTTTGTCGGATACGCTGATTAGCGCCCGCTCTATAGCAGCCCATTCTTGGTTATCATACATATAGTTGTTGAATCTCGTAAAGTTCCAATAAGCGTTCTCAGCGCCTAAAAAAGCTGGAAAGGCATTTTACCGCTGAGATTAGGTGATTGCTCGCCGGAGCGAACGCTCGGCGTTTGGTTTTAGCTGGTGATTACGTAAACTACGGGCGATATCGCCGAGATATCAGCGAGTATCGCCCGTAGTCGTTGTTTTTATAATTTTTTAGAAGAGTTGTTTACAGCAGGCCGTACTGCTTAAGTTTTTTACGCAGCGTGCCACGGTTGAGTCCCAACACATGAGCTGCGCGGGTTTGGTTGTGGCGAGTGTAGTTCATAACAACTTCCAACATGGGGGCTTCAATTTCCGCCAAAACCATGTCGTAAACGTCGCTAACTTCCTGCCCGTCGAGATGCTGAAAGTAGTTGGTGACAGCTTTTTCAACACTGCCACGCAGTGAGGGTTCTTGAGAACCGCTCGGCTCGCCTTGTATTCCAACCGCTGGCTGGCTGGGTGCTTCCTGTGTGCGTTCGTGAATTAAAGGGTCCGCTGTATTCATCATGCTGCAATTTCCTCGTAATGATCGAGCCATTGATTTTCGTAAAGCCTATCAATGGCGTCTACTTGTGATTGTGTGGAATCCATAGTGTTGAAATGGCGACTAAAACCAGGCAATGCCATGGCGTTTTTGCTGTACCAGCTGATGTGTTTTCGCGCAATTCCCAGTCCTCTGATGTCGCCATAAAAACTGTGAAGTGCACGCACGTGATTTTTTATTGTTTTTAGAAGCTCTTTCTTTGAAGCGGTTTGTGCTTCAGTTCCATCTATTAATTGATGGTTAATTTGTTTGATTATCCAAGGGTTACCTAAGCAAGCGCGCCCAATCATGACGGCCGAGGCACCGGTATAACTGAGGACAGACTTTGCTGACTCGGGGCTGTTGATATCTCCGTTGGCAATTACAGGTATTGCGACCTGTCTAACGACCTTTGCGATCGAATCGTACTCCGCCTGTCCCTGGAAGCGGCAAGCGCGGGTGCGCCCATGAATGGTGAGCGCCTGAATGCCTGCATCTTCGGCAATGCGCGCAATACGATGAATATTGCGATTGTCGGTATCCCAACCAGTGCGGGTTTTTAGAGTTACGGGCAGGCTAACACTGTTTACCACGGTGTCGAGTATCTGGGCTACCAATGTTTCATCTTTGAGTAGGGCGGAGCCCGCGAGCTTTTTGCAGACTTTCTTTGCCGGGCAACCCATATTTATGTCGATTATATCCGCGCCCAGATCCTGCGCGGTCTTTGCGGCTGTGGCGAGCATCTGGGGGTCGCTGCCAGCGATTTGCACGCTGCAAGGCGCTTGTTGCTCGGGGTCCATTGCCAGCCGATAGCGGCTTTTTGCGGATTGCCACAGCCGGGTATCGCTGTTAAGCATTTCAGAGCTCGCCAAGCCTGCACCAAAAGACAGGCACAACCTCCGGAACGGTAAGTCGCTTATGCCCGCCATCGGCGCCAGCAATACTTGGCTATTGATCGTGTGTTTTCCGATCTTGAACAAGTGAAATCCCCTGAAGCTTGTTTTCAGTCTTGTTTTAACAAAATTAAATAAAACACCGCCATGCCTTACAGAGACCCTTTTTCACTGTGCTTAGGGTGTTAAGTAAGCCGCCCAACAGGTTTAATTTAATGGCCCCAAAAAAGGTTGGGTATCATACCTTTAGTTAACCAGTTTGGGAAAGTACTAATTGAGCAAATCGGTTAAAAAACTACCGAGTTAGGTATTAATTTGCGATTGACATTCGGTAGCCAACAGCTTTGGAACCGGGGTCGGCTATTTCTACGGCGATGTGTACAGGATTGCCCGCGGGCATCTCTATGCTTCCGGCTAGTTCACCACCAAGGTATTCTTGTGGCGTAAATCGACGAGCGGCGATGGGCTTATCTTTCACGTCGGTAAAGATAAGGTCTAAGTCGGGGAAGCTTTGAGGGAAGGCGGCCGAGTTTTGTAAAACAGCGTCTACAATCAAAGCATTTGCAATTGTGGGGTGGCTTCTCACAACCAGGTTCGCCGCGCGAATTTTCGACCGGTCAACAATGGTTGGCAATGTACAGCCGACAATTTCGCAAGTGCTAGCATAATAGCTGCGGTAAGGTTCAACTCGACTAAGCTGTGACAAATTAAGCCACAGTATTTGCGCAAGCAATAACAGCGAGGCAAAAATAACTCCCGCGATCAGGGGGAGCTTGGTTTTCCAAGATGAATAGCGCTCAGCATAAGAGAACTCCACCGGCTCTGGCTCGATGGCGTGGGCGTCAGAGCTGTTTATGCTCGGATCGTAAAATCGACCGGAAGCGGGGTAGGCATTCTCGTTGATTTCTAAATCGATATTTTCAAAGCTCTGTTTGTAATCGAGTTTCGGTTCCGCCCGGGTTTCTATTTCGGGCTCTGCGCCTTCGTTGAGCTTAGAAACCGGATTGTCTGATTTCTCGACAGGTCTTTTACTTTTTCGTGAGGCTGATGGTTTTTTCTCTGCCGGCTTTTTCTTGTCATATTCGTGTACCGATGCGTAATCTGCATAATCGGTCCCAGCGGCTTTTTTCGTCGCAGGCTTTTTGGCGCTATTTTTGGTTGCGGCGGCGGTTTTGAGGAGAGGAGCCGCGGTACCGGTCTTATTTTTGTGCAAAGAATAAGTGGAGCCGTTTACCTTACCCCCTTTTGATGCTTTCTGTTTTTGTTCCGGCTCTGCCAGGCCATTGGCTCGCGAAATTTTCTTCTCCGGTTTGGTCCATGCAGCCGCAGAGTCGGTTTGTTCCGGCCTCTTCTTTACGATGGGTTCTTCATCGTCATCTTCATCATCGAGGTTTTTTAAGAGGTTGAGAGCCCAGGATTCGTCGGCGGCGTTATCGTTTTGTTGCTTGGCTTCTTCTTCGCCGTCAGAAATCGTGCGCTCGAAAAGATTCGATTCACTGCTCGAAATTGTCTGGTGATCGGCATCACCTGCCATGCTATCGGCATCAATTACGCCGAACATGTTGGTATCTGCAATGTTTTTGATATCGTCGTCCATGTCGTCGCTAATCAGAAAATCATCATCATCGTTGAGTTTTTGAAACACGGGGTCATCCTGGTTTTGGTATGTCGAGCCGTTGCCGTTAGTGTTTCGCGGCGTTTGCTCGGCAGGCGGTTGATTTTTCACCAGATTCTGCTTCGCGCTAAAAATGTTCAGGCAAGATCCGCACCTTACGGCGCCCTTAGCAGAGTTCAAATGTGCCAGACCAATACGGAACGACGTGCCGCATTTGGGACATCTGGTAAGGAAGTCTGCCATTGACGATTTTCCGGTGTGGCCAGTTTGATTAAACATAACTCTCGGG
>JAHQVY010000047.1 GCA_019634095.1 Cellvibrionaceae bacterium | reverse complement strand
CCAAGGGCCGCATATTTTTTAGGCTGCGCGGTTTGGCCAGCGCGCCTTCCCAGTAGGGGGGGCGGCGTATATAGGTGCTTTGTTCGCGCCAATCGTAAAGCGGGCTGGGGGCGGTCTCGCCCACTGGCAGGTTGAACATGGGAATGTAAATATCCTTAAACTGCTGCGGCTTAACATGCTCGCCGACAATGGCATCGATATCTTCATCGCTGGGCCACAGGTCTTTGAGGGTAATGGCATTGCCCTCGGGGTCGTGGCCCAACACATCTTTTTCAATATCGAAGCGTATGGTGCCCGCCAGGGCATAGGCCACCACCAGTGGCGGCGAGGCGAGAAAGGCCTGCTTGGCATAGGGGTGGATGCGCCCGTCAAAATTGCGGTTGCCGGACAGCACGGCCGTGGTGTAAAGGTCGCGCTGGGTTATTTCTTGTTGTATCTCGGGATTGAGCGCGCCGCTCATACCATTACAGGTGGTGCAGGCATAACCCACAATAGAAAAACCCAGTTGTTCTAGCTCGCTTAACAAACCAGCCGCCTGCAAATAGAGTTTGGCAACCTTGGAGCCGGGGGCGAATGACGTTTTCACCCAGGGCTTGCGCACTAAGCCCAGTTCGTTGGCGCGCTTTGCCAACAGGCCCGCCGCCACGACATTGCGCGGGTTGCTGGTGTTGGTGCAACTGGTAATTGCCGCGATAATCACCGCGCCATCGGGCATCTGACCGTCGGCTTCTTGTTGCTGGGCGGCCGCCAAGTTGCCGGCTATGCCGCGCTCGCTCAAGGCGGCGGTGGGCAGGCGGCGATGGGGGTTGGAAGGCCCCGCCATATTGCGGCCCACCGCGGATAAATCGAATTGCAATACGCGCTCGTAATGGGCCGCGGTCATTTGATCGGCCCACAGGCCGTTGTGTTTGGCATAGGCTTCTACCAGGGCAATTTGCTCGGCTTCGCGACCGGTAATTTTGAGGTAGTCGATGGTTTGTTCATCGATATAAAACATGCCCGCGCTGGCGCCGAATTCCGGGGTCATATTCGATATGGTGGCGCGATCGCCAATGGTTAAACCGGCTGCGCCGCTGCCAAAAAATTCCAAATAGGTAGAAACTACTCGCTCCTGCCGCAAAAACTCGGTTAAGGCCAGCACGATATCGGTGGCGGTAATGCCCGCTTGACGCTGGCCAGTTAGCTCCACGCCAACAATTTCCGGCAGGCGCATCATGGATGGCCGCCCCAGCATTACCGTTTCCGCTTCCAAGCCGCCCACGCCAATGGCCAAAACCCCCAGGCAGTCGATATGCGGGGTGTGGCTGTCGGTGCCGACACAGGTATCCGGGAACGCGACGCCGTTGCGCAATTGTATTACCGGCGACATTTTTTCAAGGTTTATCTGATGCATAATGCCGTTGCCGGCACCAATCACATCGACATTTTGAAAGGCGGTTTTACACCAATCGATAAAGTGAAAGCGGTCGCTGTTGCGGCGATCTTCAATTTGGCGGTTCTTGGCAAAGGCCTCCGCTTCAAAGCCGGCGTGTTCCACCGCCAGTGAGTGGTCGACAATTAACTGGGTGGGAACCACCGGGTTTACCTGGGCGGGGTCGCCCCCTTGGGCGGCAATGGCGTCGCGCAGGCCGGCTAAGTCTACCAGGGCGGTTTGACCTAAAATATCGTGGCACACTACCCGCGCCGGGTACCAGGGGAAATCCTGGTCGCGGCGGCGCAATACAATTTGCTGCAAACAGGATTGCAGTTGCTCCGCCTCGCAGCAGCGCAGTAATTGTTCGGCCAATACCTTGGCGGTATAGGGCATTTGGGCGAAGCTGTTGGGGCGAATTTGTTCGACGGCGCTCGCCACATCGAAATATTCTGCCTGGAAACCCGGGAGGGCTTTACGAAATGGTTTATTCACCGCTTTGGACCTCTGTAAGTGCAACCCGGTTGAAGCCCTAAGGGCGCCTACCGGCTTATTTATTAAGCAGGCAGCACGGCGCCATCTGCTGTCGGTGCCTTTAATTCAAATGTTTCTAAGGCTGTTTTATTTTTTTCTGGCTCGCCAGGGTCTGCTTTTTCGCGTGTCTACTTCGCGTCGCTAAATGCCCAGTCGCTAAATACTGTGCCACTAAAGGGCTGCCCACATCCCTGTTGCGCGACGCCAGTAGACTAGCGCTGAGCGATTGGCGTTACGCCGCGCGGCGCTTCGCCGATGTACTCTGCCGAGGGGCGAATAATGCGGTTATCGGCGCGCTGTTCAAACACGTGGGCCGCCCAGCCAGTGAGTCGGGACATAACAAAAATTGGGGTAAATAATTTGGTGGGAATGCCCATAAAATTATAGGTGGAAGCGTGAAAAAAGTCGGCGTTGCAAAACAGTTTTTTCTCCCGCCACATCACTTCTTCACAGCGCACCGACACCGGGTATAAAACCGTATCGTTAACGTCTTGCGCCAGTTTTTCCGACCACTGTTTAATAATGACGTTGCGCGGGTCGGACTCGCGATATATCGCGTGGCCAAAGCCCATAATTTTTTCTTTGCGATCGAGCATGCCCATTAAACCGGTCTCTGCTTCGTCGGGGCTGGCAAATTTTTCAATGAGCTCCATCGCGGCTTCATTGGCGCCGCCGTGCAGTGGCCCGCGCAAGGTACCAATGGCTGCGGTAATGCAGCTGTGGATATCCGACAGGGTGGATGCGCATACCCGCGCGGCAAAAGTAGAGGCGTTAAATTCGTGCTCGGCGTAGAGAATCAGCGACACATTCATTACCTGCTCGTGCAGGGCATTGGGCTTTTCGCCGCGCAGTAGGTGCAGGAAATGGCCCGCAATGCTGGCATCGTCGGTGGCGGTTTCAATGCGTACGCCCTCGTGGCTAAAGCGGTACCAATAGCAAATAATGCTGGGAAACAGGGCCAGCATACGATCGGTGACCGCGCCTTGCTCGGAAAAATCCAGTTCCGGTTCTAAGTTGCCCAAGGCCGAGCAGCCGCTGCGCATTACGTCCATGGGGTGCGCGTCTTTTGGTATTTGCTCAAGCACGGTTTTTAAGGCCGGCGGCAGCGCGCGCGCGTTTTGCAACTGGGTTCGATACGCGTTGAGTTCCGCTTGTGTGGGTAACTTACCTTTTAAAATTAAGTAGGCCACTTCTTCAAATACACAGGTTTCTGCCAAATCTTTAACATCGTAGCCAAGATAGGTGAGACCGGAGCCGGAGACGCCGACTGTTGACAAAGCGGTTTTACCGGCAACTTGCCCGCGCAGACCTGCGCCACTTGGTTTATTTGTATTAGCCAAAATGCTTACCTCGATTCAATTATTGGGTTATTTGTTTAACAGGTTTACTTATTTGTTTTTGCCGCTAGAAAACAGCTCATCCAGCTTTTGCTCGTACTCGTGGTAGCCAAGGTACCCGTACAATTCGTCGCGGCTTTGCATGGTTTCCAAAACATCTCGTTGATGACCGTTCTCCAATACACTGCGATACACCAATTCTGCCGCTTTATTCATTGCGCGAAACGCCGACAGTGGGTATAAAACCATCCCTACGCCCCAGTCGGCCAACTGCTGCTTGCTCCATAATTCGGTTTGGCCAAATTCGGTTATATTGGCCAAAATCGGCACATTCAAGGCGGCGGAAAAAGCCTCGTAGTGCTGTTGAGTTTGCACCGCCTCTGCAAAAATACCGTCGGCACCGGCTTCGACATAGGCCTGTGCCCGCGCGATGGCCGACTCCAAGCCTTCCTGGGCAAAGGCATCGGTGCGCGCCATAATAAAAAAATCTTTATCGCGGCGAGCGTCCACGGCAGCGGTGATTCTCTCTACCATTTCTTCACAGGAAACAATCGCCTTATTCGGTCGGTGTCCGCAGCGTTTTTGCGCCACTTGATCTTCCAGATGCACCGCGGCGGCACCGGCTTTTTCCATGTCGCGAATGGTTTTCGCAATATTGAAAGCGCCGCCCCAGCCGGTATCGATATCCACTAGCAGTGGCAAACTGGAGGCGGCGGTAATGCGCTGCACATCGGCCACAACATCGTTTAGCGAGGTCATCCCCAAATCGGGTAAACCGTAGGAGGCGTTGGCCACTCCACCACCGGAGAGATAAATCGCCTGATGTCCAATTTTCTCGGCCATGATGGCGCTGTAGGCGTTGATGGTGCCGACAATTTGCAAGGGTTGGTGTTGTTGCAGGGCTTGGCGAAATTTCCCGCCAGCAGATAAGTTGTTCATAGCTTGGTTTCCTCTGTTTGCATCGCTTGCGCAATATCCCGAGCCGCACGTGAAATATGTCGGCGCATCACCAGTTCAGCCAGTTGGCTGTCGCGCTGCTCAATGGCATAGACAATATGTTCGTGCTCGGTTAGGGCCACCGCGGAACGACTGATAAATCGGCTGGAGCGGTAGCGAAACATGCGCAGTAATTGGTAAAGGTCGTCGCACAGTTGGCGAATAAGGTAGGGGTTGCGGCTGCCCTGGATAATGCGGTAGTGAAAATCGAAATCGCCATCCGCTTGCATATACTCGCCGGTTTGATGCTGGTGGGCACGGTGCTGCTCCCAGAGTTGGCGCAGCGCGACAATGTCTTCGTCGCTCATATGCTGTGCTGCCAGGCTGGCCGCCATGCCCTCCAGAGACTCGCGCACTTGATAAATAGCCACGATTTCGTTTCTTTCCAGGGTGATGACTCGCGCCCCTTCGTGGGGAACATGGCGCACCAACCGCTCCACTTCCAAGCGGCGAATAGCTTCGCGCACTGGGCCGCGGCTGCTATTGAACTGCATTGCTAACTGGGCTTCGCTGAGTTTGGCACCGGGAGCAATATCGCCGCTAACAATAGCCGTGCGAATCGATTCGGTAATCTTAGTGGCCAAGGTGGTACTGTTTTTTGCGGAAGATTCGGACATGCGGCTTTGGCGTTTGGATCATTTGATCCGTATTATTGTCAACAATATTTTCAAATACAAGTCTTTTTACGCCTTAAATGGAATATTTTGTAATTATTGTTGACAATATTGCCGATTTTGGATCTTAGGGGGGCGGAGGCTGTAACTGGGCCAAGGTTGATAGCGGCTTGTTGACAAGCTCCGCGACGATCACGCGGTTGCGGCTAAATGGAGCGGGCTATAACCCAATGACACTTAATTTAGCGGCAGTCTCGGAGTGTTTAAATATTGTACAGTAAGATCTTCGATGGAGAAACCCAGT
>JAHQVY010000370.1 GCA_019634095.1 Cellvibrionaceae bacterium | reverse complement strand
GCCTCGGGTATTAAGCTCCCCTGGGCCACTTTTTCTGCCAAGGCTTTTGCCGCTTGCACAATATCCCAGCAACCGCCGTAATCAGCGGCAATGACTAAGGTCGAATCCCCCGTATCGGCGATTGATTCGGCGTCGTCGATAGCGGCTATTAAGCGCGGGCTGAAGCGAGTGCGGTTGCCTATTACTCGCAGGGCAACATTCTCATCTGCCAGCTTTCGCGCTTCCTTTTTCAAATAATTATGGAAAAGCCCCATCAATGCCTCTACCTCTTTGGGGGGGCGGCTCCAATTCTCACTGCTAAATGCAAATAACGTTAAAACTTCTATGCCTTCTTGCCGGCAGGCCTGCAACACATCGCGTATTCTCTCTACGCCGGCCCGATGACCGGCAATTCCCTGCTTACCGTGGCGTTTCGCCCAACGATTATTGCCATCCATGATAATCGCTACATGTCTCAAAGGGTGACAATTCAACTCTCGTCTCCAGTATTGAAATTTAAGCGGCCGAAAATACCGGTTAAATTTCCATTAGATCCTTTTCTTTCACAGAAAGGCCATTGTCGACTTCTGCGATGAATTTGTTAGTAATTTTTTGTATCTCGTCTTGCGCTTTGCGATCGTCGTCTTCACTGATTTCTTTCTCTTTGAGGAGATCCTTTAAAGTCGCTATCGCATCGCGGCGAATATTTCGAATAGACACACGAGCCTGTTCCGCTTCACCTCGCGCCTGCTTAATGTAACCTTTGCGAGTCTCCTCAGTGAGGGGCGGCATCGGTACCCGGATAAGCTCCCCGGTGGTGACCGGATTTAAACCCAAATCGGATTTCATAATCGCTTTTTCGATTTCCGGGACCATGCTTTTCTCCCAAGGACTGAGCGATAAAGTACGCGCATCCAGCACCGACACATTGGCCACTTGAGACAAAGGGGTCGAATTGCCGTAATAGGAGACTGAAATACCATCCAAAATACTGGGATGAGCCCGCCCAGTACGAATTTTGTTAAAATTCACCCGCAACGCATCGACGCTCTTTTTCATGCGCTTGCCTGCATCATCTTTTATGTCATCTATCATTACTCTTCACCTTGTTGAATCAAAGTGCCCTCATCCTCTCCGGCAATAACCCGCATAAGCGCACCCGATTTATTCATTTTGAAGACGCGGATAGGTAGGCTGTGATCACGACACAAACAAATCGCCGTCATATCCATAACACCTAACTGATCCACCAACACTTTGTCGTAGCTGAGACTTGTATAGCGCGTCGCTTCTGGATTTTTTTCGGGATCATCGTTGTATACACCATCGACCTTGGTGGCTTTTAAAACGATGTTGCAATCGGTTTCAATTGCTCTTAGACAGGCCGCTGAATCGGTAGTAAAAAACGGGTTGCCGGTACCCGCAGAAAAAATAACCACTTCACCGTTATCTAACAAGTTCACTGCCTTGCGTCGATCGTAGATCTCGGCCACACCCTCCATAGTGATGGCAGACATAACAGTACAGGGTAATCTCGCTCTCTCCAATGCGTCTCGCATCGCCAAGGCATTCATTACCGTGGCCAGCATCCCCATGTGATCCCCGGTCACCCGGTCTAAACCGGCTTTGCTCAGAGCGGCACCGCGAAACAAATTACCGCCTCCCAAAACCAGGCCAACTTGAGCGCCTGCATCGAGCAATTGGCCAATCTCCCGCGCCATCTTGTCGAGCATTTTGGGGTCGATACCAAACGATTCCTCTCCCATTAACTGCTCGCCACTTAACTTCAATAATATCCTTTTGTACTTCAAATTCAGACCCGCTGAGGTTTCCACTTCCCCTCCTTCAATGCAGCTATTAATTTCACTGCGCACAAGCGCCAACATAAAAATTCGCGAAAGTTTAACAGCAAAAAGGCGGGAGAGATATCCCGCCTTTACTAAATACATTGCCGAAAAAACATTCACTGCTGCGCGAAAAAAAAGACCCTTACAGTATCGCTGCAAGCGTTTAAAACTCGGCCTAACCTTTTAAAAACGCAGTGCAAAGCCAGAACGAACTACGAAGCGCACCCCGATCATGGCCTCAGCTCAACTGCGCTTTAGTAAGCCGCAATCCGCGATCGAGAAGCACTAGGTTTTTGAAGCTTCGACTTGAGCAGCCACTTCCGCAGCGAAATCAGATTCTTGCTTTTCGATACCTTCGCCCAGCTCGTAACGGACAAAGTTGACCACTTCAGCGCCTGCATTGCTCGCAAGCTTACCCACAGTGAGGTCGGCGTCTTTTACAAAAGGCTGATCCAAAAGTGAATTTTCTTTCAAAAACTTCGCAATGCGACCACCCATCATCTTCTCAACAATCGCGGCGGGTTTGCCTTCCATATCGGGCTGGGCTCGAATAATGTCTTTTTCTTTCTCCAACACATCTTGCGGCATATCTTCGGCGCGAACCACCGGCGGATTCACTGCGGCAACATGCATCGCGATATCTTTAGCTAAATCGACCGAGCCACCTTTCAGCTCCACCAAAACCGAGATGCGGTTATTGGAATGCGTGTAGGTACCCACGACGCCACTTTCCGGCTTGACCATTTGCAGGCGGCGCACGCCGATATTCTCACCAATCTTCTGAACCAGGGCTTGGCGGGCATTCTCTAACTCGCCGCTCATCAGTTGCGACACGTCCGCAATTTTTTCAGCATAGGCACGATCCAACACTTGCTTAACAAAACCCAAGAAATTTTCGTCGCGGGCGACGAAGTCGGTTTCACTGTTAACTTCAATAACCACACCGTATGAACCGTCTTCAGCAATTTTTGCAGACACGACGCCCTCAGCGGCGGTTCGATCAGCTTTTTTTGCAGCCTTCAAACCAGACGCCTTGCGCAGGTTTTCAATGGCCTTGTCGATATCGCCGTCTGTTTCCACCAGGGCTTTCTTGCACTCCATCATCCCCAAGCCAGTGCGCTCGCGGAGCTCTTTTACCAGAGAAGCAGTAACAGCCATTTTATTTTCCTCAAACTATTCGATGAATTTAGATTCCAACTCGGAGCGCGCAGCCCCGCCTACCCAAAATTTGAACTGCTAAATAAATAAGAAAGGGATCCAGGGCTCGCGTTTAAGCGCCTTGCAACTCAGTGAATTTGGGTTGTTGCGGAATTATTGTTACTCACCCACTCGGCGCTGTGCGCCGAGTGGGTGAGTGATGTTCATGTTAATGAACTAATATGTCACAAAAGGACTTACTCGCCAGAAGCGACCGGCATTTCGTTTTGCTCCACATACTCATCTTGACCGGTGGTACCGTTGGCATTGTGCAGGCCTTCGATACACGCGTCAGCCGCTGCAGTCACATAGAGCTTTATGGCGCGGATAGCATCGTCGTTGCCGGGAATCACATAGTCGATGCCGTCAGGGTTACTGTTGGTGTCGACGACACCAATCACCGGAATACCTAGCTTGTTAGCTTCTTGGATAGCGATACGCTCGTGCTCAACGTCAATCACAAATAGCGCATCGGGCAGACCGCCCATGTCCTTAATCCCACCGATAGAAAGCTCCAGCTTGTCCATCATACGTGTGCGCATCAAGGCTTCTTTTTTGGTTAATTTTTCGAAAGTGCCGTCCTTGCTCTGCGCTTCCAATTCGCGGTAGCGGCGAATCGATGCGCGAATAGTTTTATAATTGGTCAACATTCCGCCCAACCAACGGTTGCTCACATAGGGCATAACAGCCCGCTCAGCCTGCTCTTTAACCACTTTGCTCGCAGCACGCTTGGTGCCAACAAACAAAATCTTCTTCTTTTGTGAGGCCATTTTAGTAATGACATCTAAAGCACTATTGAAGGCAGGAACCGTGTGCTCTAAATTGATGATATGAATTTTATTGCGGGCACCAAAGATAAAGTTGCCCATTTTGGGGTTCCAATAGCGAGCCTGATGACCAAAATGGACACCGGCCTGCAACATTTCACGCATAGTGACTGAAGGCATAAATAACGTTCCTATCGGGTTAAGCCTCCACATACCCCATCCACCAACCCTGAGGCACCCAGGTAGATGTGACGGTATGTGTGCGACATTTTAAGTTAATTATACGGCCGTTAAAGCCGGGCGCGCTTTATACCACAAAGGCGAGAATAATTGAAGACTTAAAAACCGAAAAACGCGGTGGGATGGCTTGAAGCCCAATACAGGGCCTAATAGACGTTGCTGACTACATGTAAATTTGCGTTATCTGCGCTGACACCAGCAGGGCCCTGCTCCGCGATAAGGCGCTTCGCTGATTGATACTCCGCATTCAAGCCTTTGAGCTCACTAAAGCACTTCACGCGCTTATCTCCCGCCGACGCCGCACACCGCTTGCGCAACTCTTTATACGCGGCAATAACTGCGTGCGACTTGTCTGCACCCTTGCCTACACCAATATGCTCATCATCAGACGCTATCGCCGCCGGAGAAAACACTGCAGCAGCAACCAATAAAAACTTACGAATCACTCTCAATCTCCTATGTCAATACCAATAATTTGTTACTAACTATATACCTCGATGTTACCCGATGCAACAAATCAGCAGCGTTTCATCCACGCTTTTCCGTACTTATTGACTATATTTTGTCAACTTACATACAGATTTCATTCAAGAGAGTAATTCCGGGGGCATGATCTGGGGAGAGCTTTAGTTTAAACTAGCGTTTAAATAGGCGCCCCATTCAGATTGATGCGAGCTCCACTTCCCACCAACACACCAACACGGCCAAGCGAGAAATGACTGTTACCATAAAAACGCCAGAAGAAATTGAAAAAATGCGCGTCGCCGGTCGGATGGCCGCGGAGGTGCTAGAAATGATAGAGCCCTGTGTCGAAGCGGGTGTAACCACTGGAGAGCTCGACCGCATTTGCCACAACTATATTGTCAATGTTCAAAACGCCATCCCCGCCCCGCTCGATTACAAAGGCTTTCCAAAATCGATCTGCACCTCTGTTAATCACGTGGTGTGTCACGGTATCCCATCAGATACAAAAAAGTTGAAGCCTGGCGACATTATTAACATCGACATTACTGTGATTCACCAAGGCTTCCATGGCGACACCAGCAAAATGTTTTTGGTTGGCAAAGTGGCGCCTCACGCTCATCGCTTGTCAAAAATCACGCAAGAGTGCCTGTACAAAGGCATCGAAGCGGTCAAACCCGGCGCTTTTACTGGCGACATCGGCGCGGCGATTCAACCCATTGCCGAGAAAAATCATTACTCCGTGGTACGCGACTACTGCGGCCATGGTATTGGCCGGATCTTTCACGAGGAACCACAAATTGTTCACTACCGCACGCGCGATCCGGGTATTGAGCTACGCGAAGGGATGACTTTCACCATCGAGCCGATGATTAACGCCGGCAAACATCAAACTAAGCTGAAGCCGGACGGCTGGACCGTAGAAACCAGAGACGGACGCCTTTCAGCCCAATGGGAGCACACTCTGGCGGTCACCGCCGATGGCGTAGAAGTATTAACCGCGCGCAGCGAAGAGAGCTTTTAACCTCTATGGCCTTAAAACCGGTTTTCCAGCAACAATCGCGACACTTTCACTGTCAGCCGATTTTTTTCCGCCAAGAATTGTTCAGACAACACCTCAAAAAAAAACCCACCATCGGCGTATTCAAAGATGCCCTCGCCGCAGTCAACGCTCACTTCTACCAGCGCTTTGAAGCGGGCGAGGATATCCGGCAACTCATCTATGATCGTGCCGCATTTGTCGATTTAATACTGCATTATGCTTGGCACCACTACCGCTGGGGCGACAATATTTCACTTATTGCCGTGGGCGGCTATGGTCGCGGTGAGCTGCACCCAAAATCCGATATCGACATCTTGTTTTTACTCGCAGATACGGTTGGCAAAGAATACGACGAACAACTCAGCTCTCTAGTAAGCCTGTTGTGGGATATCGGCTTGGAAATTGGCAGCAGTGTGCGCACATTCAGCCAGTGCATCGATATTGCAAAGCGCGATATCACTGTGGCCACCAACCTTATGGAAGCGCGTCGCATTGCCGGCGGAACCGTGCTGCTCGATGAATTGCAAGAGAAAACCAATGCCAAGCACATGTGGTCGTTGATGGATTTCTTCAACGCCAAATGGCAAGAACAGGAGGAGCGCCATCGCAAGCACGGCTCTTGCGAATACAACCTGGAGCCAAATATTAAGAACTCCCCTGGCGGCTTGCGCGATATTCAAACCCTTAACTGGGTAGCTAAACGTTATTTTGAGATCGGCTCACTGGCGAACCTGCGCGGCGGCGATTATTTTACCGAGGAAGAATACGCCACCCTCAACCGAGGTGAAGAGTTTTTATGGCGAGTACGCTACGGCATACATTACTTGTCTGGCCGCTCTGAAGAGCGCCTGTTATTCGAATATCAACGCGAGTTGGCAAAGATGTTCGGTTTTACAGACGACGAGCGCCACCTCGCAGTTGAGAAGTTCATGAACCAGTACTATCGGCACGCGATCACCCTGGGTGCACTCAACGATATTTTACTGCATTATTTGGAGGAAAAAATTCACCTCCAGCACAGTGAAAAAGTCACAATCACTGCTATCAACGATCGCTTTCAATTGTTTAACAACTTTATTGAAGTGACTCGCCCCAGTGTGTTCGACGAAAATCCCAGCGCGCTGTTAGAAATTTTCGCTATTATGGGTAGCAATCGCGACATTGTCGGCGTGCGCGCAGAAACCATTCGCTTGCTCCGGGAAAAACGCCACCTAATCGATTCAGATTTCCGTAATAGCAGCGAAAATAATGCGATATTTTTAAGCCTATTTTCCATCGAATACGGCTTAGTTAGTCAATTGCAGCGCATGCGACGTTACGGTATTCTCGGGCGCTATTTGCCCGAGTTTGGCGAAATTATTGGCCAGATGCAACACGACCTATTCCACCACTATACGGTGGATAGCCACACGCTGCTGGTTATCGAAAACATTCGCCGTTTCACCTTTCCCGAAGAGAGAAAAAAATTCCCTCTAGCGGCGCAGGTAATGAAGCATCTCGACAGAAAAGAGCCGCTACTTATTGCTGCCCTGTTTCACGATATTGCCAAAGGTCGCGGTGGCGATCACTCGCATTTGGGGGCCCTCGATGTGGAAGCATTTTGTCGCCAACATCAAGTGTCTGAACGTGAAACACGCTTAATTGTTTGGCTAGTAGAGAAACATCTGTTGATGTCTTACGTGTCTCAAAAGCAAGATATCTACGACCCAGAAGTGATACATCGGTTCGCGGCAAACGTCGGCAATCAGCGCCGCCTCGATTATTTATACGCACTAACGGTGGCCGACATGTGCGGCACTAACCCCAATATTTGGAATACTTGGCGCGCCAGCTTACTGAGCAATTTATACCACGAAACCGCCCACGCGCTGCGACGCGGTTTAGGCAATGCGGTCGACGAACAGGAGATTGTTGAAGAAACTCAGAACCTCGCCGCCGAAACCCTCGCGGATTTAAATATAAGCCGAGAGCAAGCCGAATCGGTCTGGCAATATATGAGCAATGAGTATTTTATGCGCGAGAGCCCGAAAGATATTGTATGGCAAACCGAAGCCATTATTAAACACAACAGTACCGAACCACTGGTTCTGATTCAAGATTCACTGAATCAAAAACTAGAAGGTGCTACGCAAATTTATATCCGTTTAAAAGACGATACTAATGTATTTTTGGCGGTGGCGAATTGCCTGGCACAGCAATCTTTAAACATTCAAGATGCGCGAATTTACACCGCACTCGATGGCTACACAGTCGATACTTATTATGTTTTAGATGAAAATTATCAACCTATAAGGAGGGATAATAAGCGCTATAAAAAAATTGTCGATGCTTTAAAACAAGAATTGTCCTTGGTAGAACAGTACCGCGACGTGGTGAAACGCCGCACTCCGCGACAACTGAAACATTTTACAACACCCACCCGCACCAACCTTATATTAGATAACTCTCTTGGCTCGTCTACCTTGGAAGTTGTCAGCCCGGACAGGCCCGGTCTGCTAGCCACCATTGGCCGTATATTTATGGACTTTAACATCCAATTACAGAACGCGAAAATATCCACCCTGGGAGAGCGGGTGGAGGATATCTTCTTTATTGTCGATGAACACGGCAAGCCGCTTGGCGATGAAAAACTTTGCATGGAATTACAGCGGGAAATATGTGAACAAATCGACAAGCAAATAGAAAGTGAATAAAAGACAATTAGCGACCTTGCGTTGAAAGCCCTATGAATTCCGAGCTACAAAATTTACAACCCTACCCGTTTCAGCGACTAGCGCAACTAAAAAAAGGCCTTGCACCGCCGCTGAATCTCAAACACATTCCGCTATCTATCGGAGAACCGAAACACGCACCTCCACAATTTGTTTTAAATGTGCTCACTAACCATATTGGCCGCTCCGCGCACTACCCCACTACTCAGGGGATAGTGGCGCTGCGTGAAGCAATTGCCAAATGGGCTATCAAACGTTTTAAACTGGCGCCGGGATCGCTCGATGCCAATGCCAACGTATTACCGGTTAACGGTACTCGCGAGGCGCTGTTTTCCTTTGCACAGTGCGCCATAGACCGCAACAAGCCTTCACCCAAGGTAATGATGCCCAACCCTTTTTACCAAATTTACGAAGGCGCCGCCCTACTTGCGGGTGCGCAACCGGTATTTCTCAATTGCCTGGAACAAAACCATTTTCTTCCCAACTATGAAGATATCGACCCGGCTACCTGGAAAAGCTGTCAAATGGTTTATATCTGCAACCCGGGCAACCCCAGTGGCGCGGTGATGAATACCAGCGCACTGAAAACCCTCATAAAACTGGCAGACAAATATCAATTTATTATCGCCAGCGATGAGTGCTACTCGGAGTTATATTTTTCCGAGAGCAAACCACCTCCGGGGCTACTGCAGGTTTGCAGCGAGCTGGGCCGCGACGACTATCACAATTGCATTGTGTTTCACAGCTTGTCGAAGCGCTCCAATTTACCCGGTTTGCGCTCCGGCTTTGTCGCGGGAGACCGGCGCCTAATCAAATCCTTTTTGCAGTATCGCACTTACCACGGATGTGCCATGCCCATTCCCACCCAGCTTGCGAGTATTGCAGCTTGGCAAGATGAAAAGCACGTGGTGGAAAACAGGAACCATTATCGAAAAAAATTTAATGCCGTCCTCGATATCTTATCCGATACCCTGGAGGTCACAATGCCAGATGCGAGTTTTTATCTGTGGCCGAAAACGCCTATCGGAGAGGTAGAGTTTTGCCAGCGCCTGTTTGCCAATCAAAATATTACAGCGCTGCCGGGCTCATTTTTGGCAAGAGACACCGCAACCGGTAATCCGGGAGAAAAACGCATGCGCCTCGCTCTGGTGGCACCCATAAAAGAATGCGTTGAGGCCGCCCACCGAATACGCGAATTTTGTGTTAAGTTTTAATAATGCATAAAAAGAATCTGTTAAAACATGAAAGAGTTGCGTTTATTCTCGAAGAATTGCAACGACGCTATCCATCGCCGCCTATCCCCCTGGACCACAAGGACCCTTTTACCTTGCTGGTCGCAGTATTGCTTTCTGCGCAATGTACCGACGCCCGCGTCAATACGGTAACCCCAGAACTTTGGCAGCTCGCGGATAACTGTTTCGATATGGCGAAACAAACTCAGGCGGCAATTCAAAAAATTATCCGGCCCTGTGGACTGTCACCGCAAAAATCCAAAGCGATTAAAAATCTGTCTCAGATCTTAGTTGAGCAGCACCACGGCGAGATCCCACAAGATATCGACGCCCTGGAACAGCTGCCCGGCGTGGGGCACAAAACAGCCAGTGTCGTAATGGCACAGGCCTTTGGCGAAGCCACCTTTCCCGTAGATACACATATTCATCGCCTAGCGCAGCGCTGGGGCCTGAGTAGCGGTAAAAACGTTAAACAAACCGAAAAAGATTTAAAACGCCTTTTCCCCAAAGAGTCGTGGAACGCCCTGCATTTACAAATTATTTACTACGCTAGAGAACATTGCAGTGCCAGGGGCTGCGACGGCACAGTTTGTTATATTTGCTCACGGTGTTATCCCAGGCGAAAGAAAGCACTTACAACCCAAAGTGCCTGAGCTATAATGCAGCCGCTCGGGCAAAGCCGCGCACCCGGCTCCTCACCGATCAAACCGACAGCCGCTCAATTTGCGCAACCCCACACACTCAGCAGCTAAGACACCTCCTATGAATACAGCGAAATTGTTTGGTATCAAAAATTGCGATACTGTAAAAAAAGCCCGCCGCTGGTTGGATGGACACAATA
Source organism: Cellvibrionaceae bacterium (assembly GCA_019634095.1). GTDB lineage: Bacteria > Pseudomonadota > Gammaproteobacteria > Pseudomonadales > Cellvibrionaceae > JAHQVY01. The sequence goes on along the minus strand of JAHQVY010000370.1, from coordinate 7,484 downwards.
TCGAATACCACTTTGTTGATTTTAAACAACAGCCCCCCTCAAGCGAAGCGGTACAAACCTGGATTAGCGCGCTCGGCGCCGACAAGCTGCTGAACAAACGCAGCACTACCTGGAAGAGTTTATCCGATGCGGAAAAAGCACAAGCTGAGGGCCGGGGCCTGCCCGCACTCATTTGCGATCACCCCACTTTGATTAAGCGCCCCGTACTGCAAGTTAACCAAGACTACTGGGTCGGCTTTAGCGAAGCGAGCTATACCAGTATCTTTACTTAAACGCGCTGCGAGCGTGCAAACAAGTCAATCCTTACCCTTTTATTACTTTTACGGAAACCAAAATGACTAATATTTTCAGTATCGGGCTCGGCGTGGGCACTCAAAACTCCAAGGGCGAATGGCTGGAAGTTTTCTACCCCTCCCCGCAGCGAGATGTATCCGCCCGCGCGGCACAAGTGATGTCGACAACCCTGGCCTACAAGGGCGGAAATCACAGTATCTCGCTGTCGCCAAAACAAATGTCGGGGCTCGAAAGCGCACTGCGCCAGGCGGGAGAAACCGCCCTTGCCGACAGCGCTAAACACTTAATAGACAGCACCCGGCCTTTGGTAGCCACAGTGATTGAAACCGACGACGCGCCTACCGATGTGCCCAGCGCTTACTTAAAATTGCACCTCATTTCGCACCGCCTGGCAAAGCCTCACCAGTTAAATATCTCGGGTATTTTTGGCGTGCTGCCCAATGTGGCGTGGACGAATAAAGGCGCAATTGATATCGCGGAATTACAACAACAGCAAACTGAAGCGCGCATAAAAGGGCAGTGGCTGAGCGTGAATTGCGTCGATAAATTCCCCAAAATGACCGACTATGTGGTGCCCAAGGGCGTGCGTATTGCCGACACCTCGAGGGTGCGTTTGGGGGCTTATGTGGGTGAAGGCACCACCATTATGCACGAAGGTTTTATTAATTTTAATGCCGGTACCTTGGGTAAGAGTATGGTAGAGGGCAGAATATCCGCCGGCGTGTTAATTGGTGAAGGCTCAGATCTCGGTGGCGGCTGTTCGACAATGGGCACACTCTCCGGTGGCGGCAACTTGGTGATTTCCGTGGGCGAGGAGTGTTTAATTGGCGCAAACGCGGGTATTGGTATTCCCCTGGGCGATCGCTGTACCGTAGAGGCCGGCTTATATATTACTGCGGGCAGTAAAGTTGCCCTGATAGACGAAGCGAATACGGTTGTAAAGCAACTTAAAGCGCGAGAACTGGCCGGAAAATCGGATTTACTGTTTCGGCGCAACTCGCAAAGCGGCGCCATTGAGTGCAAGACCAGCCGCAGCGCAATCGCCCTGAACGAAGAATTGCACGCGAATAACTGAGTGCCACCGGCAAACTAAACCACCGACTATACTGAAAAATCGCCTATGTCTGACTCTGCAACGCTCGCCCTAACCCGCCGCCTTATCGCCAAAGCCTCTGTAACCCCAGATGACCAAGGCTGCCAAGCCATATTAATGGAACGACTGCAACACCTTGGTTTCAAGGTTGAGCGGCTGCGTTTTGACGATGTAGATAATTTTTGGGCGCTGCGCGGTGATAGCGGCCCGCTGCTCACCTTTGCCGGCCACACCGATGTGGTGCCTGCTGGTGATCTCGAACACTGGCATAGCCCGCCCTTTGAACCCACGGTCAAAGACGGTTATCTATACGGCCGAGGCGCCGCCGATATGAAGGGCAGTCTGGCGGCGATGATCACCGCCTGCGAACAATTTATTGCCGATCACCCCAAACATCCCGGCCGCATTGCCTTTTTGATCACCAGCGATGAAGAAGGGCCAGCGCTCAACGGCACCCAAAAGGTGGTGCAGTGGCTCGAGCAAAGGCAGCAAAAAATCGATTGGTGTATTGTCGGTGAACCCTCGAGTACCCAGCACATGGGCGATGTGATAAAAAACGGACGCCGCGGCTCTCTGGGTTGTGAACTGCGAGTCAAGGGCGTTCAAGGGCATGTCGCTTACCCCCACTTGGCAGAAAACCCGATACATCGCACCGCCCCTGCTCTTGCTGAACTGGCCCGAGAACGCTGGGATGAGGGCAACCAATACTTCCCCGCCACCAGCTTTCAGATCTCCAACTTTAATAGCGGTACCGGCGCCACCAATGTGATTCCCGGTGAAGCGCGGGTGGTGTTTAACTTTCGCTTTTCCACCGAAGTTAGCCGGCGGCAATTAATTGAGCGCAGTGAAGCCATTCTGCAGCGCCATGACCTAAACTATGAAGCGAATTGGCAGCTTTCTGGAGAACCCTTTCTAACCGATCGCGGCGAGCTGATAGAGGCTGGTGTCGCAGCCATTAAAGAATGCGTCGGAATCGACACCCAACTATCCACCGCTGGCGGCACCTCGGATGGCCGTTTTATCGCACCAACCGGGGCGCAAGTGGTGGAACTTGGGCCGGTAAATGCCACCATTCATCAAGTTGACGAATGTGTCAAAATCAGCGACTTGGATAAACTTAGCAAAGTCTATTGCCAAATCCTGGTTAACTTATTCATCAAACCGGCATAGGTAACCCCAAAGGTAACCCTATGCGAAGCAGAAAATTAGAAGAGAAGCCTGGAAAGGATGCCGCCTCTTTCACCCCTGCGGCGACCGTGTCCCTGGTAAGCTCGTCGGCCACGTCCCTGCAGGCCACGTTTGCAACAGGGTATCCCCTTTCTTTCCTAAAGAGTCGTAATATTATGAGTAAAACGCGATTTACGCATTTGAGAGGCAACGGTGAAGCCCACATGGTGGATGTTTCCGATAAAGACATCACTAAACGGGAGGCGGTAGCGCGAACATTTATAGAAATGCAAGCCGACACCATTACGCAAATTTTGGACGGGCAACTGCAAAAAGGTGACGTGTTTGCGGTGGCTCGCGTCGCCGGTATTCAAGCCGCTAAAAAATGCGCGGACTTAATTCCCCTATGCCACCCCCTGATGCTGACCAAGATAGAGGTAGACATTGCTGTAGAACAGGCACACAACCGCATTAGAATAGAAAGTACCTGCCAACTTTTAGGTAAAACAGGTGTCGAAATGGAAGCACTTACCTCTGTTTCTGTGGCGGCTTTATGCATTTACGATATGTGCAAAGCGGTGGATAAACAAATGAAAATCACATCCACACAACTCATAAATAAAACCGGTGGACGCTCCACCAACAGTCAACAAACCAATAACACGACAAATTAAAAAAGCACACACAGTATAACTACCCAGGACGAAACAGCAGATACACCCTGTTTAATACCGTGAACAACAGCGGCGCTGGAAATTAGCTTACAGCGAACTGTTCGCAGCGGGTTTTAAAAAAGGCCGTTGTGGCGTGAAATCTATACCCAAAGCGTTTGAGATTTAGGTGTTAGGAGTGCGTCAATTTTTGTTCGTGGCAAGGCGTTACTCACAGGGATGTGAGGTATTAGGGCAATGCAGGAGCAATTGCCGAGACAACGCAGAATAGCCATTCTATTTAAGGCGGAGCAACACCGCCATGGGCAAAAAGGGGCGTGCTCATGAGGCCTAAATCTCAAGTGTTTTGGGTATATATAAACATTAAAACTTTTCGACTCTCGCCACTATCGCAGAAAAACGAACTTTTAGAGGTATTTTTAAGTTACTTTTAGCGCATACAGGAAATAATTATGGCCCGAATAAAAATACTTTATTTTGCAAGCATTGCCGAGGCAGTGGGCAGTGCATCCGAATTGCTGAACATTCCCGACCATATTGCCACCGTTAAGAGTTTAAAGAGTCATTTAGCTTCGAGGGGGAGCCCCTGGGCAAGCTGCTTTTCAGAATCGAGCACCAAGTGCGCGGTGAACCAAGTATTGGCCACGCCAGACAGCAGCATAAAAGACGGCGATGAAGTGGCATTTTTTCCACCGGTGACAGGCGGCTAAAATGATTTCGATTCAGCAACAAGACTTTAGCCTCGCCGATGAATACGCCAATTTAAATACTCCCGGCGAAACAGGTGCTATTGTTACTTTTGTCGGCAGAGTAAGAGATTTTTCGGATTGTGGCGGTGGATTATATTTGCAACACTTTCCCGGCATGGCCGAAAAAGCGCTACAGCGTATTGCAGACCAAGCGAACAAACGCTGGGCCTTACAAAAACTGCGCATTATTCACCGAGTGGGCAGGCTCGCCACCAACGAGCAAATAGTATTGGTTGGCGTGGCTTCTGCGCATCGCGCAGAAGCCTTTGCCGCCTGCGAATTTATTATCGACATTCTAAAAACTCAAGCGCCGTTTTGGAAAAAGGAAGGCGATACTTGGCTCGAAGCCAAAGCCAGCGATAGCGAAGCCGCCGATCACTGGCTCGCAGAAAAAACTGGCGAACAGTAAAAATCATGAAACAGATTGGACCCTTGTTAACCAAACAGGCATGGCGCAAAAGAGTTAAACGCTATCTTTACGTCTCGCAATTGGAACTGTTCAAACACTTTCGCAACGGTCTGATTTATTTTAGTGTTGGCGGTATTATTGTTTACCTCGCCAGCAGCATGCCGGCCTCACTGCGGCAAGAGTTGGTGATTTTATTTGGTTTGCTGCTGTGTGGCTTTGGCTTTGCCTACGCGATGCTGTCTTACACACGCATTGTGCTTAGCCGCATGCTGATTTTTTTTAAACAAAAATAGCCGCCTCAATCACAAGCACTAAAACAGTCTTTTATTCATCTGTGCCTGGGGTCGTTGTAAATCAAAGATTTTCACCTGCGCCAGCTCTGTGTTGTTGGCATAGCAATACTTAATTGCAGCGACAATGTCGACCCGGAAATCGAGTTTAAAACGCGACTATGAAAATCCCCCCCTAAGGCTTGAGGTTTAGCTCTTGAGGTTTAGACCATAAGCATAGCCCTTACGGCCTTTGGCGCGCGGTTCCAGTTTAAAGCCACAACAATCCGTTGAATCGACTGCAGACGCTTGATACACGGAAATCAATGAGTTTTTCACTTTTGTGGCTGCATCGCTAGGTTGGCGACTTGGATTCAATATCGAATATGCCGCAAAAAGTGAAGCAGCCTCTCTGATTTCGCCCCCCCAGATCTCAACCTTTTGACGCCCTTGCTGAGATTCAACTAGTTTATTTAGTTCGAATAGAATGTCGACTGTTCGCGGGTATCGGGACAATTGTCGCGACTTGCCAAAAACACCGTTCAAGAGTAAAAAAAGCCAATAGTAAAAATTAACTCGCGCCTAACACCTAAAACTCAAACCCTCAGGTTATAATGATTGCCATGACAAGCGAAAATAGCTCTCCCAACGCCGCAGCGCCGCCCCTCCAAGATAACTTTGGTCGACGCGTCAATTACTTACGCCTTTCGGTGACCGATCGCTGCGATTTTCGCTGCCTCTATTGCATGGCCGATGAAATGCAATTTATGCCGAAAAAACAACTGATCAGCTATGAAGAAATCCTACACATTGCCGCTGCTTTTAGCGCGCTTGGCGTGAGTAAAATTCGTGTCTCCGGTGGCGAACCACTAATTCGCAAAGACGTGGTCTCTTTGCTGCGCTCCCTCTCTGCCATACCGGGTATCGAAGAACTGTGTATTACCACCAACGGCAGCCACTTGCAGCAATTGGCTATCCCCCTGCGCGATGCCGGTGTCAGCCAAGTGAATATCAGCTTAGACTCACTGCAGCCACAGCGCTTTAAACAACTCACGCGTTATGGTGATCTGGCGCAGGTGCTAAAAGGCATCGCAGCGGCATCACAGGCAGGCTTTGCGAAAATAAAAATCAACACCGTGTTGATGCGACACTTCAACCTAGATGAGGTACTGGACCTTGCCGACTTTGCGCTCAGTCGCAATATGGACATTCGGTTTATCGAAGAAATGCCTCTGGGTGAGGTTAGCTCTCACTCACGCAGCGCCGAGTTTATTAGTAGCGAAGAGCTTAAAGCGATTCTCGACCGTCACTATCAGCTGCAAGCGGAGAGCCCCGGCCTCACCGACGGCCCGGCACGCAACTGGAGTGTTAACGGTTACACTGCCAAGGTGGGCTTTATTTCGCCACACAGCGAAAATTTTTGTGCGAGTTGTAATCGGGTGCGGCTCAGCGCCTCGGGCAGGCTGCTACTCTGCCTTGGCAACGAGCACAGCGTGGACTTAAAACAGGTGGTGCGCAGCTACCCCGGCGATAGTCAGCGCTTACAAGCCGCAATTCTCGAGGCCATGCTGATCAAGCCCGAACAACATCACTTCGACCTTAACCAAGCGCCGCAAATTCTGCGCTTCATGAATGCCACCGGCGGATGAGGACTCTATGTCAGATACCCACTTAGAATCGAATCAGAAAACAGAAATAGAGGCTGCCGTATTGCGGCGCTTACTGGCCCATCTCGACGCTCGCAAAGATACACAGAATATCGAGCTTATGAACCTGGCCGGATTTTGCCGTAACTGCCTGGCAAAATGGTACGTGGCCGCCGCTGAACAACAGGGCGCAGACTTAAATTATGAACAGGCTCGGGAAATTGTTTACGGCATGCCCTACAAAGATTGGAAAGCCAAATACCAAAGCAAAGCCACAGCCGAGCAATTAGCGAATTTTAACCAAAGCAAGTCATGATCATAGCTGAACTCTACGTCTACCCCATAAAATCTTGCGCGGGCCAAGCAGTAGAGAGCGCCACCCTCGGTGCACAGGGTTTTAGCGGAGATAGGCAGTGGATGCTGGTGGATGCCAATGGTCGCTTTGTCAGCCAGCGCCAGTTCCCCAAAATGGCCTTGATTCAGGCCAAACCACTGCGCGATGCTTTACTGTTATCGGCGCCGGGGGTCGAGGATATTGTGTTAAACGACATCCCCGAAAACGCGGCCACCCTTGAAGTCGAAATTTGGAATGACCGCTGCCGGGCCCAGGTGGCGCAGGCCGAAGTAAACCAGTGGTTTAGCGATTTCCTAAAAAGCTCCCAGCACTTGCGATTGGTGAGGTATCACCCGGAAGAACCGCGATGGCCGTATCAGCCCGAACGCTTTGGCGAAAATAACGCTAAATTTGCCGACGCCGCCCCCTTTCTGGTCACTAATCGGGCCTCATTGACCGCACTCAACGCAGCACTAAAAAGCTCAGCTCTGCCGACGGTGTCCATGGCCCGATTCCGGCCTAATATTGTCATCGACGGCCCGGCGGCATTTAGTGAACACCGCCTGCAATACTTGGATGTTGGCGCAGCCCAGCTAAAAATGGTGGACCCTTGCGCGCGCTGTGCCATTATTACGATAGACCCCGACACCGGTGAAAAAACACCGAGCAGGGTGCCGTTTCAGCAGCTGGCGGCGCTCAACCCGATGCCGCAGCAAGCCAAGCTGCCCGCCTTTGGCGTGAACGCCTGTATCCACGGCAAAACCTCACTCGAAAATTCGCTGTTAAAGGTAGGTCAAAACATTGCGGGCCGTTAAAATAGCGACAGTGCTGAAATCAGCCTCGGTTCGAGGT